>CAYULR010000004.1:33358-34330 GCA_964445685.1 uncultured Algimonas sp. | reverse complement strand
AAGCCAGAACCGCACGGGCCTGCTGGAAGCCCACCTGCGCGAGAAGATCGACATGATCGAAAACCGCTCCGAGGTCGAACTCGTCGCCATCGGCATCGGCCACGACGTGACGCGCTGGTACTCCCGCGCCGTGACGATCATGGACGTGGAGCAGCTGGGCGGCGCGATGACGGAGAAGCTGGCGGAGCTGTTCGACAAAGGGCGCGGTCGCTAGCCAAGGCTGGATATCGGTCAAAAGGCAACACGCGCAGCGAAGCGAGCATGATGTCTTTTGACCGCAGCGCGCGACTCCAGCGCGCCTCGCGGCAGCGAAACTCCCCTACCCCACGACCCCGACCACGGCCCGCGCCAAGGCGTCCCGGTAGACCGGCTTGTACAGGTCAGCCGCGTTCGCTTCGCCTTCGGTGCCGCGTATGTCGGTCTCGTTCATGCCCATCAGCAGGAGCCGCGGCGTCAGCCCGTCCAGTGCTCCGGCCACCGACTTGTCGAGGATGTAGGCCGAATAGGGCCCGCAGGTCTTGTGCGCGGCGAGCGCTTCCGCCGCCGTGCGGCACAGGCAGGTCTGGCATCCCATCTCGGTCAGCATTTCGCGCAGGATCTGCCCGCCAATATCGTTCGGCTCGACGATGAGGACCTGCTTGCCCGCCACCATCGGGAAGCGCGGAACAGTTGGAGCGGCGCCCTCCTCGTCCTGGCCCGCCATGATGGTGAAGGTGAAGATGCTGCCCCGGTTTGGCTTGCTGCGCACGGAAATACGTCCGTCCATCAGCTCTACCAGGGAGGAGGCAATGGCGAGGCCCAGCCCCGTGCCGTCATGGTTGCGCGTGCGCGACGCATCCACTTGGGAGAACTTGTCGAAGATGCGCTCCAGCTCCTCGGGCGGGATGCCGACCCCGGAGTCGGCCACGTTGATGACCAGCTGCCAGCGCGAGGCGTCCTGCCGCTTGGCCTTCACGTCGATCAGCACGTAGC
>CAYULR010000004.1:32817-33348 GCA_964445685.1 uncultured Algimonas sp. | reverse complement strand
CCGCGTTGCCGACGATGTTCATCAGGAGCTGCCGCACGCGGCCTGCATCGCCGACCAGCTGTTCCGGGACGCCAGACGCGATGCGCACCAGCATCTCCACGTCCTTTTCGCTGGACTGGGTGGAGAGCAGGGTCGCCACGCCCTCCACGACGCTGCGGATCGCGAAGGGTTCCGAGACCAGGCTGAACTGGCCTGCCTCCAGCTTGGAGAAGTCGAGAATGTCGTTCAGGATCGTGAGCAGAGATTGGCTTGAGCTCTGGATGATCTCGGCCAGCGTGCGTTGGTGCGCCGTGAGGTCCGTCTGGGCCAGCATGTCGGACATGCCGACGATGCCGTTCATGGGCGTGCGGATCTCGTGGCTCATATTGGCGAGGAATTCGGACTTGGAGCGCGCCGTCTGCTCCGCCACGTCGCGGGCCACTTTCAGGTCGCGCGCCTTGGTCTCGTCATGGCCGTAAAGGTTGAGATATCCCGCCTCCATCACGGGCGTGGCGTTGAAGGCATAGGTCCGTTCGCCGACCAGCGCGTTGA
>CAYULR010000004.1:25615-32807 GCA_964445685.1 uncultured Algimonas sp. | reverse complement strand
CCGGGCTGCCCCGTCCGGTACACGGCCGCGATACGGTCCGGGTAGGGCGCGGGCAGGCGGACGTTCATCGCAATCCCGAACCGGTCCATGATGCGCTTCGCGGCGCTGTTGGCGTAGATGATCCGGGCATCCGGCGTCACGCGCATGACGGGGTTGGGGTTCTCCTCCGGGAAGCGCGCCAAGCTTTCCACCGTCTGCTCCAGCCCTTCCAGCGGTCCAGGCTGCGCCGCGTCGTATTTGCGCGCGGGCGTCACGACGCGGAGTCCGGCCCCGGACCGGGGGTGCCTTCCTGGCCAGGCCGGTCGTCAGCGGAGGTCTTGGCGAGCAGCACGGAGATCGTGGAGACGAAAAGCGGGCAGAGATAGGCGACCACCACGCTGAACACGAACAGGACCGGATGCTCCCTGAAATGCCGGGCCACCAGGGCGAAGCTGTTTTCATGCGTGCGCAGCCAGGGGACGAGCAGTTGCCCATACAGGTTGATGAGCGTGCCCACGGTCAGGGTGATGATGAGAGTCTCTTTGGCCAAGAGGGTCTCTTTGGCGAGAAGGCGCTCTTTCACGCGGTGCATCTCGGGCTCTTCTTTCACGGATATAAATTTACTTTAAAATACTGAATGAGATTTTAAAGAATGGCAAGCCAAAGCCGTGACCTGTCACAGCCTGCATTTTCTGGTACGCCCAGCCCATGCGCCTTTTTCTCAAGATCCTCGGCGGGTTTTTCGCCCTCATCCTGTTGCTTGTGCTCGGTTGGTGGGGCGCGTCGAAACGGGCAGCCCGTCCGGGACCGGAAGCCCCGCCCCTCGCCGTCCTGTCTGACGATGGGCTGCAGGCGGCGATCGACGCCGTCGCGGCGGAGCGCAAGCTGGTCGGCATGGCCGCGCAGGTCGAGGTGGGCGGAGATATCGTCGCGCAGGCCGTCACGGGGCTGAAACGCGAGGACGGCGACGCGGCGCTGTCGCTGACCGACCTCTTCCACATCGGCTCCATCGGCAAGTCCATGAGCGCGACGACCCTCGCCACCCTCGTAGAGGACGGGGTGATGACATGGGACGAGACGCTGGGCGGGCGGCTGGACGGCGTGGTCGCGATGCACCCGGACTGGGCGGACACGACCCTGTCGCAGCTGCTGACCCATACGTCGGGCGTGGGGCAGCCGCCGCTGAGCATGATGATGAACAGCGTGACCGAACCGGTGCGCCTGCGGGAGATACGCCGCGAACTCGCCGCAAAAGTCCTGGAAGAGCCGCCCGCAACCCCGCCCGGCACGGCCTTTTCCTACTCCAATGTGGGCTACACGCTCGCCTCCATCATGGCGGAGGAAGCGACCGGGGAGACGTGGGAGACCCTTGTGAAGACGCGCTTGGCGGGTCCGTTGGGTCTGGACACGCTGGGCTTCGGCGCGCCCGTGGACGGCGGCGACAATCAGAGCGTGCCGTGGGGCCATACGCGCGTGGGGCCGATCCACATGTCCATGAACCCGGCGGAGACCACCGACAATCCGCGCTGGATGGCGGCGGCGGGAACGCTGCACATCAGCTTGCAGGAACTGCTCGACTATGGCCGCGCGCACCTGGAGGCAGGGCGCGGGGACGACGCGCTGCTCTCTCCGGAGATGTTCGACTACCTCCACACGCCTGTTATGGACGAGTACGGGCATGGCTGGGTGGTGCAGACGCGGGACTTCGCGGACGATGGCACGGAAGAGACCGTCATCTGGCACAACGGCACCAACACCATGTGGTACGCCGTGCTGCTCATCGTGCCGCGCCGGGACGCCGTCATCGCGCTCGTGACGAATGACGGGGCGGGCTATGCCGGGACGCAGGCGCGGTTCGACCAGTTGGCCAAGGAAATCCTGCTGGAGCTCCCCGTAAAAGCCCCCTGACCACGTGCCGCTCGTCACGGGAGCGCGCTATTCGCTGAGGCCGAACGCCGTGCGGGTGACGGGCTGACCCCACTCCTAGTAGACGATCGGAGCCCGGCTCGAGCGGGCGGGCGGACGCTGGGCGTCGTGGGGGCGTCGCACAAACCCTATCTGGACGACTCTCTCCACCGGATGCACGACGTGCGGATCGTGGATTCAGCAAAGGTGCTCGAATAGCGACTCACAGAGCTTTGGAACCTTCCGCGCGTCTCTCATGTTGTTTCATGCGAAGATACACAACGGAGACGACCCCATGCTCGGCACTGCCCTGTCCACCCTGTCCAAGCTCGACCTGTCCAAGGTCGACACCAACGACGTCGCGCGCATCGCGACCATCCTGCGCGATAGCGCTCGCTTCGATACACGCAACGTGGCGCGCCGCGGCCGGCGCTATGCCCGCCAGACAGGCCAGCTCATCGCCGCCAATCCGCGCCGCAGCGGACTGGGCCTGGGCGGAGCCGCCATCCTCGGCCTGGCCGGCTACGCCGCCTACAAGATGTACCAGAGCAACAAGCCCGGGGTCGAAAACGCCGTGGAAGAGGCCAAGGACGCCGCCGCGGAGATGGCCGAAGACGTGAAAGAGCACGCGAAGAGCGCCTAGACTTCCCTCCCTTCCGTACCCTTTGTCACGGTGCGGCAGCCTGTCTCACTCATCACATCCGCGTTGGGCCTCCGCCTTGCGCGGACCCCTGGCCGCGTTACGCTCCGGCCATGCTCAGCAAAGCCGACGACTATCCCTTTCACCAGACGGCGGAGCCTATGGCGTTCGCGGGGACGGACCGGAACTTCTACGACCGGTTCTTTTTCAACGGCTATGCGCCGGACGGCGGAACGATGTTCGCCCTGGCCTTCGGGCTCTACCCGCAACTCGACATCATGGATGCCAGCCTGAGCGTGGCCATAGGCGGCGCGCAGCACAGCCTGCGCGCGTCCAAGCACATGGGCGGGGAGCGGGTGGACCTGCGCGTGGGTCCCGTCACGGTGGAGATCGTGGAGCCCCTGCAACAGCACCGCATCACGGTCGACGCGCCGGAGATGCGCGCCGAGCTGACCGCCACGGCCCGGCATTTCCCGGTCGAGGAACCGCGCTTCACCCGCCGCATCGGCACGCGTTCACTCATGGACGTGACCCGCATGACGCAGAATATGCGCTGGTCGGGCTGGATCGAAGTCGGCGGGGAGCGATGGGAGGTGTCGGACTGGATGGGCACGCGCGACCGCTCCTGGGGCGTGCGGCCCGTGGGGGCAAGCGACCCGCAACCGCCGACCGAAGGCGCGCTGTCGCAATTCTTCTGGCTCTGGACGCCCGCCAATTTCGAGGACGTCGCCGTCTTCTGCCACACGAATGACGACGAGTATGGCCGCCCGTGGAACCGCCGCGCCGTGATCGTGCCGACGGACGGTCGCGAGGCGCGCGAATTCGAACAGGTCGCGCTGCACTATGACTGGGTGCCCGGCACGCGCAGGCTGCAGGGCATGCGCGCCGTGTTCGGAGAGGACGAAGCGGAGCTGCGCCTCACCTGCCACGGCACGCCCTTCTACATGACGGGCCTGGGATACGGTCATCCGGAGTGGGGGCACGGCCACGACAAGGGGCCGCAAGCCGTGCAGTTCGACACCACTGCGCCAACGCGGGACAGATACACCGACATGATGCGCCTTCACATCCAGTCGCCCGCCCGGGCCGAGCTGGTGATGGACGGCAGGACGCGTGTGGGGCGCGGCGTGGTGGAGCAGCTCTTTATCGGGCCGAACAGCGCCGCCGGCCTGTCCGGCCTCCTGGACCCGCACGCATGAGCTATCCGACCACACCCGACGCCGTGAACGGCCCTTGGCTGGCGCAGGTCTTCGGCCGCGCCGGAGCGGACATTTCCGTCGCGGACATCCAACGCATCGGCACCGGGCAGGTCGCCCGCTCCTTCCGCCTAACGCTGGACCATGACCAGCCGGACCTGCCGCGCTCGCTCGTCATGAAGTGCCCGACCGACGATCCCGGCACGCTGATGGCGGCGGCGCACTACCAGCTCTACCGCAAGGAGGTGCTGTTCTACGACGCGCTCGAGCCGCACACATCGGTCCGCGCGCCGCAGTGTTATTTCAAGGCGATCAGCGACGACGGGCTGTCCTTCTGCCTGCTGCTGGAGGACTGCGCGCCCGCGCGACAGGGCGACCAGATCGGCGGAGCGTCCGCCGACGATATCCGCGCCGCCCTTAGCGAGGCCGCCCGCCTGCACGGAGCCTTTGCGGGCGAGCGCCTGGCCCTGGCCGAGCGTCTGGCCGCCGTGCCCAAGCCGCCGACCGAGATCGAGCTGGCGCAGTACCGGACCCACTGGCCCGCCTTCCGGGCGCGCTACGCGGACCGGCTCGATTTGGACATTCTCGCGCTGGGCGACGATCTGCTGCCGCATTACGGGCGCTTCCTCGACTATCAGAGCGCGCACCCGTCGGTCGCGCATCAGGACTTCCGCATCGACAACCTGCTGTTCGGGGCGGAGCGCGTCGTGGTGCTGGATTGGCAGACGATGAACGTCGGCCCGCCCCTGTGGGACGTGGCGTATCTGATCGGCACGAGCTTGCGCGATCGCAAGAGCCATGAGGCCGCGCTGCTCCAACACTATCACCAGGAATCCGCGCGCCACGGCTATACGGGCGACGCGGACGCGCTGCGCCGCGACTACCGCGTGGGCGCGCTGTGCGGCTTCGCGGTCGCCGTCGGCTCCGCCATGCTGGTGGAGCGGACCGAGCGCGGAGACGAGATGTTTGCGGTGATGGCGGAACGGCCCGCCCGTCACGCGATAGAGCTGGAAAGCCTGGAGGCCCTTTGACCGACGCCCGACCTGTCATGACATTCGTGTTGAAACGCCTGCCCTCGCTCAGCCAGGAGGCGTTCAACGACTATTGGCTGAACACGCATGCCCCGCTGGTGCGTTCGCACGCCAAGACGCTGGGCATCCGCCGCTACGAACAGTTCCACGTCGCCCTGCCCGACATGGCCGAAGCCACGCGCACCTCCCGCGACGCCGTGCCCGGATATGACGGGATGGCGCTGATCGAATTCGAGAGCGAAGCGGCGCTGACATCCGGTGCGGGCGACCCGGAGTTCGCCGCCGCCGCGCGCGCCCTGCTGGAAGACGAACAGCGCTTCGTCGACCTGCCGCGCTCCTCCATCTGGTTCAACCACGTCCACACGATCATCGCTTCCGGAGACACATGATGAAGTATCTCGGCATTTCCGCGCTCGCGCTCCTCGCCGCCTGCGCCACCGCACCTGTCGCGGCGCAATCGCCCGGCGTCTCGCTGGTGCAGCCCGACGGGTCCTACGACACGGTCCCGCTGGCCAAGGACGTGATCACGCTGAAGGTCATGCAGACCACGGTGAAGTCCCTGTCGGAATACGACACGATCGAGGAAGGGCTGGAAAGCAACCTCGCCCACATGAAGTCCATGGCGGACCGCGCCTGCACGACGGGCAACAAGCCGGACATATTGCTGTTCCACGAATTCCCGCTCACGGGCTATTCGAGCGGGTCGCGGACCGAGAAGCTGAAATACACGGTGCAGATGCCGGGGCCGGAAACCGAGTTCCTGGGCCAGATCGCGCGCGACTGCGACACCTACATCGTGTTCGGCTCCTACGCCACGGACGATGCGTGGCCGGGGCACATCCTCAGCCTAAACGGCGTGATCAACCGCGACGGAGAACTGGTGGAGCGCTTCTGGAAGACGCGCAACATCAAGCGCCTCTACCCCGACCGGGAAATCACCACGACCACCATCGAGAGCGTGCGCGACGCCTACCGCGCGCGCTACGGGGCCGAGGCCGAATTCCCCATCGTGAAGACCGAATTCGGCAACCTGGCCGTCTCCACCGTGCAGTTCGACCCGTTCGTCTTCGCCGCCTACGGCATGCGCGGGGCGGAGATCATGCTGCGCACGGCGACCCTGTTCGAGACGTTCGACGTGCAGGCCACGGCCGCGCAGAATGACTATTACAGCGCCATGGCCAACATCGCCTTCGACATTCCCGGCTACGAAGCCGGCGAGAGCGTCATCGTCGACAATAAGGGCAACATCCTCGCCCAGAGCCCGAGCCTGACCGAGGACGACATCGTCGAAGCACAGATCCCGATCCGCGAGTTCCGCGAAGGCCGCCGCATCCCCAATTTCGCCCTCGACGTCACGATGCCCGTCATCGAGCAGTACGTGCAGGAATTCCCGCTCAACCACATGGACCTGCCGCGCGACCAGCTGCCCGAAACCGGGGCGGCGATGAAAGCGCTGATGGAGCGCGTCTCGCGCTTCAACTCCGAAGAAGAGAAAGCGGAGTGGGAGGGGAAGTAGTTCAGCTCAAGAGTTGGATCTGATCAGCAAGCTTTCGAAGCGAGTCAGCAGGGAAAATGCCAAGGCGGTAATCAAACACCAACCCAATATCTTGATGAGCACAGCGAGGAGATAAACCGAGCTATACAGTTTACCATTCTCGGTGTGCTCATTATCTTCACAGTTGAGTATCGTGGAAAAACGGTCAGGCTCTACGACCTTCCAATCCTTTTCGATGTCCATATCGATAAATGGAACAAGACTATCCAATGTAAAAAGCAGGCTGTGAAATTTGCTTTTGGAAAGCCGGTCCAGAACTGCAAGACAAGATTGATCATCACCTATATCGACGAGATTGTGACGTTCCCCCTGGCTGAGATCGAGAGCACCCCCGGACTGCCTGCGGCTATCCTGAAATGCTGACTCGTCTTTGCCAACTTCCCCCCCAACAACTCTGCTGTTATTGAAGCCCAGCACCTTTCGCTCCTCGTAGAGATCAACGACGTCGCTTGGCACAATGACACCGTTCGTCTTTGCACCGTGGAAAACCAAAGACGCCACTAACAGGTAGAATACCGTTATCATGACGCCACGGGACGGCTTGAGCCCGTAGCCCATGAAAAAGTCGAACATTTTCAAAAGCGCTCTACTGGGAAAGGCCTTGAACAAAGATAGAGCTTTCCGACGCTTTCTTAGCCTGTCGAGCTCGACACTCGCAGCGGACGTATTGCGATTTGCTGCGCGAAGCACTGATGCAGCACGGATATACGGCTCCGTTGGAAGAATATAATGCTTGGTGCGGCGTGTATTAAGATGTTCACGTTGCAAATTCAGCCAAAATATTGCGAGAGGCTTTGCCCTTCGTTCTCGCGGAAACACGCTTTTAGACCAGGAACCAAGAACTTTAACAACAGCAAAAAACACCACCATAAGAACAATGTTCAAC
>CAYULR010000004.1:17702-25605 GCA_964445685.1 uncultured Algimonas sp. | reverse complement strand
TCCAAGAACATCCGAAAGAAAACATTCTAAATCTCCTGGGTGATTCCAGCCTCCCGAATAGCATGTTTCAGACTGATAGTGTGCGAGCCATAGAATACCGGCACACACAGCGGCCACACCAAGAACCGCAGCCCACAACACAGGGCGGTATTGGTCGTGTATCTTCTTATTTCTTTCTTGCTCCAGCCGTGTCGAATCGAGTGTTCTAGCGAGTGGATACAAGTGACCATTATCGTCTGTAGCTTCGTATCGGACATTTCTGATATTCAGAAAGCCCGGCATGGGCCAAGCACCAGGATTATGCGAAAGAAACGGGCTGCTCAATCCCCTCAAACTGATGACTGGGTAGGCCGCAGGATCCTCTCGCGAGACTCTTCTATTGAAAGTAGTATTTTTCTTTTCGCCCAAAAGAGACAATGATATCTTGGGAAAGAAAAATCTGAAAACCTCGATCAGATCATCCTTTAACCTTTTCGATTTCGACCTGTCGTCATCCTTCTGTTCGCGTGGCTTTCGCGCGGCAAGCACTTGATCGGGGGAAAATATGTAAGTCTGGTTTTCAACCTGACCTTCATCGAACAATATACTTGGTCCGCATTCGGGGTGAAACGCGAGGAAAGCGCTTCCCCCAATTTTTGCCAAGCTTAAATCGAACTCGACAAAGACCTTTCCTTTTGAAGTCTTGGACGGATGGCGTTCTAGAAAAACAGGGTGACAGAATGCCATACTGGACATCAAGGACCCGTCCGGACCCTTTCCATCCAGGTGCAAATCATAACAACGAACACTTCCTCCCACCCTTGCGGAAGTCAGGCAAAGGCCATTCAAACCTACAGATTCCCTGATGTCCACATGAAGACGGATATCCGCATTCCGAGCCCGAATGCTCTTTCTTTTCGTGACACGATAATCTTTATATGGATTGAATATCGTTCCTCTGAAATATACTGACCCCTGCGTGACTATATTGTCGAGCTTAACGTCTCCGATAATCAAAGCGGGATTGTAGCGAACTTGCTCCGGGCTTTCCCTAAGATGCCTCGGCAGGTTCTTTGTTGAAAAAGGCTCATACCCCTTGATCTGGCCTGATTTCGGATTCTTGAACCAAAGAGAAAGACTCTCTCTCGCCGAAGCCTCGTCTTTATGTCTATAAAATTTTAAAAGCTCGTCAGAGATACTCTTTAATGCATCTTTAAATGCTTCTTCATGCTTCTGAACCGTACGGTTGATCCTCGTATCGTAACTGAAATCCACATCGCCTTTGATTCTGGCGTGGTCCAGATCGATCACATAATCGGAAAGCCTGTCTTTATCATTCGCCTCTGGAGATATGAGCCACTTTTCTTCATTCTCAGAGAGAAGCTTCAATGAAGTTCTGTAGCTTCTTTTCAGCCTGGCATGATGGCGTTTAGGCAATCCTTTCACACATTTGACAACACCCATCGCTTCTTTGTGTTCGCCTGAAGATTCGAGGATCTCTTTCTCTGTTCGAAGCATTTTTCTCAAGAACCAAAGACCGATGCCTATGTCTTTTGCACTTCGAAGCCTGGAACCGTTCAAGCTCAAGTTTCCATTTGCAATCAGGTGCTTCAGACGGATCCGACCACTTGTTCTGAGCCCCCTTGCATAGATGGGTCCTTCCACTTTCAGCTGTTCCGCACGGAGGGCTGCCTCGGCAGTCGCAAGATCACCTGACATGAGATATTCTTGCAACCTTGAACCGTCTCCTATCGCTGTCTCATTTTTGAAACTCCCTCCGAGGCGCTCCCATTTTCGCCTTTCGGTTGCGGCATGAAGGTCTCCATGATCCTCCTTCGATATCCAAAGAGGATCGCGCTTTTTATCGATAGCATCAGGATGAAGCTGAGCAGCGATGGCCTCCACGGCGCCATGGCTCAACGATTGAGGAAAGGTTGGGCTCAATTGAACCCAGGACGGATGTTTCTTCGCAGCTTCTAGGCTTCCCGCCTCGTTCAGAAGGCCCTCGTTACCTTTTTGCGCAATCAGTGTAAGCGTTTTCAGAAGAATGTATTCGAAATGCGCAAGAGGGCTCCGCAACAAGGCATCGTTCAGATGGAACATACCGCCTATGTGAGCGGCTCTTAAATTTATGCCTCCATAGATACGAGCGCGCTCCATGCGTAAATCGCGCTTCAAGTCGGATTGGGCCAGATTAAGTATGCCCCTGTCGCGCACATACGACGCGCGAGTGGATGTATCGTTTTCGGGAGATATGACCGCGTCTGTAAAGTCGACTGTACCTAGAGCCGAAAGACCGCCGAAATCTATTGCGCTTTCGGAAACAAGCCTCCGGCACCTTAGTGCTCCACGCAGTGACAGGTACATACCACTGATCCCGTGTTTTATAACGGAACCAGACAAGTCCAGTGTGATCAACTCGCACCTATCGAGGATCAAAGCTCCCGTCACGACACATCCAATGAGCCGGATAGACCCTTTGAAGTTCAAGTTCGATAAATCCAGATCCCCGTCGATATGGTATCCAACAAGCTTTAGAGCATAGGGCTTTCGCCTTTTCAGCCTAACATCCATCAGGTTATCGGGAGAATTTGCGTCTTCTGCGTCAAGTCTCACTTCGCAGGAAGCAAGGTTTTCTTCCTGGTGGATAAAAGCGATTATGGCCTGACGAACAGCGCTTGCCTCGACCTTCTCCATATTCTTCGGGCGGGTTTTCGACCCCGTGTAGTAAGCTCTTCGAGCGTAGAGGCTCAGTGTTTCGAAAAGCGCAAAGTAGCTCGGCAGTCTTCGGGGTTCTTGGAAGTGAGCTCGTGTAATCGGCGGCAGAGCGCCTTTAGGCTCTTCGGGGTAGGCTTTCTCGATAGCTGAATCGAATCCAGGAGGACCAAACTTTCTGGTAAGCCCTGATAGCCGTTCGCCAGTCGTTATGGCGTTATATATGCAATTGGCAGTCAGCGGCATGTCTGAACGCCGACCGGATTATAATTCATTTTCATGTTCAGAAGCCCCCGCTCTCAGAGATAGCTAGAGCAGCTGGGGCTTCAGTGACAAGAATTTATGGTATTATGTAATCGAAAGTTGATCCCGAAACTGATTGAGCTTCCCGAACCCCTAGAAGGTCGGCATCGAGCCTGTCGCGGCCCACGGGATGAAGAAGGCCAGAGCAACCGAGACGGCGAGGCCGAAGAGCAGGCGTCCGGCGTCGCGGGTGACGTCCTGCATGGCCTCGCTGCGGTCGCGCAGTCCGACGATGTAGGCCACGGCCAGTTCGCGGCCCGCGATGAGGCCGAGGAAGACCCAGGTCGTGCTCATGGGTATGTTGGACATCTCCTTGAAGATGAACAGGATGATGCCGAACAGCACGTTGACGAGCGCGCCGACGCGCGGGTCTTCCGTGTTGGTCTTGCTGTTCACGATCTCCTGGATGCGGCCGCCGCGGCGGTAGAGCGTGTAGGCCAGCAGCGCGACCGTGAGCGTTCCGCCGATCAGCACGGTCGAGCCCGCGATGAACGTCTCGCCGTTCACCGTGTCGCGCGGCAGGAAGACGAAGATGTTCGCCAGATCCTGCATCAGCCACTGCGTCCACAGGAAGGCCGTGGTCAGCCACTGCACCGTGTACCAGCCGGAACTCGGCGCCGTGTCTTTCGTGGCGGCGACCCAGCGTTCGTAGGTCTTGGCGATCACGGAATAGATGACGATGCCGACCGCGAACGCGACCGCGTAGCCGAGCGCCGACTTGATCAGCATCTTGCTGAGCACGCCTTCCGTGGCGCTGCCGCCGGTCAGGGCGAACATGGTCAGTACGAGGAAGGTGGTGGAGACCGGGATGGTCATCCGGGTCAGAAGAATGAGCACCAGGGGCGGCAGGATGTGGAACCACTGGATGCCGCCCTCCGGGAAGGGAATGGTCTCCAGCCGTCCGAAGGCGACGTCCGTGTTCTGCGTGTAGAACCCGTAGGCGAGCACCGCCACGAGGATACCCGCGATGAACAGCCAGAGCACCCACCAGGGCTTGCGTTCATTGGACCGGATAAAGGTCCCCAAGGTCTGGATCGCGTCATTGGCGATGACGGAATAGGAGGCCAGCGCGAAGCCGATGATCCCGAACAGTTCGATACCGGACATGGGAAACCCTGCAGACGGCCCGCACAATCGCGGACCCGATTTAACGCCCATTACCGAACAGACCCCGGACCCGCCAAGGGATAGTTGGATTGTCGCCTGCTTTTATCCCCGCCCCTGTGGACAAGGTCGGTCTGTTCATGCTCCCAGGCAAGAACATCCTCTTGCGTGGAAGGCCCGGACCATGGCTCTGACAATCGATTATGTGGAATTCAGCTCGCCCAAGCTGGAAGAGACTCAAAGCTTCTTCGGCAAGGCGCTGGGCTGGTCGTTCGTGGAGTACGGCCCCGACTACCGCGACATCAGGGGCGCCGGACTGGGCGGCGGGGTGGAGCGGGGCGAGTTGCGCCCGCCGCTCGTCGTGCTGAAGTCGGACGCGCTGGAAGCCGACCGCGACCGGCTGGTCCGGGCGGGCGCGGACCTGGTGAAGGACATCTTCGAGTTTCCCGGCGGGCGGCGGTTCGAGTTCCGCGAACCCGGCGGGACGCTGATGGCGGCCTGGACCGAAGGGTGAGGCCTAGGTGAAGCTCTTGTAGCTGTCGTCGTCGACAGGCGAGCTCTGCAGCTTGATGTAACGCTCGATGCCGATCTGCTTGATCAGGTCGAACTGCGTTTCGAGATAGTCGACATGCTCTTCCTCGTCGGCGAGGATTTGCATCAGCAAATCACGCGTGACGTAGTCGCGCACGCTCTCGCAATAGTGGATGGCGTCACGGTAGATCGGGATGGCCACTTCCTCGAGCTTCATGTCGCATTCGAGGATCTCCATCACGTTCTCGCCGATATGGAGCTTTCCGAGGTCCTGCAAGTTCGGCAGACCGTTCAGGTAGAGGATGCGGTCGATGATCTTGTCCGCGTGGTTCATCTCCTCGATCGACTCGTCATACTCTTTCTTGGCGAGCTTGGTGACCCCCCAATCCTTGAGCATGCGCGCATGCAGGAAGTATTGATTGATGGCGGTCAGCTCGGCTTTCAAAGCCTTGTTCAACCAGACGACGACTTGGGGATCTTTCAACATGGGGAGGCTCTAGGGCGCGCTTTCGGCCCCTGTCAAAGACTATGTCGGCAGGCGATTTTCATTCGCACGACAAAAGTGTCGCAGTTGGGCGGTATTGGCGAGAACGTCTCGCAAATGCAGTGATTTCAGGGGTTTGGCGCGAGTGCGTCGCAGTAGGGAGCTAGTCCGGGGCCTTTTGGGAAGGCGACTCGGAAGCCGTTTGCGACCTACTCGGCCGCGTCCAGCAGAGGCCGGGTCGCGCGCCAATCGCGAAGACGCGCATCGATGTCCACGCGGCACTGCCCGCACCGGAAACGCGACCCGCAGGCCCGCTGCACACAGGCAGCCGTCTCCGCGCCCTTGGCGGCGGCGGCATCGACGGCCTTGGTGTTGATATTGTTGCAGATGCAATGGATCACGGGAGCGCTCTACGCGATTGAGAACGATTGTCAATACACTTGCGAATGAGTGTCAGCGCTAAACGCAGTTTTCGTGCCTGCCCGCAAATTTCCATCGCGCGCAAACCGTGTAGACACCCGCCATGACGCCTGAAGACCTCGCTGCCCGGCATCCCCGCCTGTTCCACCAGACCGCGCCGGGTGCGTGGGAGGCGATCCGCGAGCATGGCCTGCTGCCGACGACGGAGATGTTGCGCCGGATCCAGTTGCCGCAGGAACAGATCGACGCGCTGACCCGCTACCGGCGGCCTCATACGATGACGTTCCTGGACACGCCGATGGGCCGGGTGGAGATCAACGACAACCGCCCCCTCTCCCACAAAGCGCTGGCAGGCTGCCTGGACGACGGGCTGTCGCCGCAGACCTGGTGCGCGATGCTGGCGGAGCGGGTCTTCTTCTGGGCGGACGAGACGCGCGGCCTGTCGCGACTGCTGGGCGCGAAGATGAACCGCGACCGGCCAAGGGACGTGCTGGTGATCGACACGCTGGGGTTCGCGGCGGCGCAAGCCGCGCGCATCGAACTGTCGCCGATCAATAGCGGCTCCACCATCCGCAAGCCCGCCCGGCGGGGGCTGGGGACGTTCACGCCGATGCGCGACGTGGCGGACTACAAGGCGTGGCGGGGATTGCGGGGGAAGACGGACACGGTGCTGGAAGTCGTCGTACCGGGCGTCGTGGACGTCGCGCCGCATGTCGTGGAGGTGAGGCGGTATGAGGGCGGGGCGTTCGAGGTGGTGGGGTAGATGGACCGCTGCCCCCGGCACTTGTTGCCGGGGCCTCTGGCTTGTCTTGAAGCACGACAGGATTGGTCCACTGTGTGACTCCGACCGAGGGAGGCCCCGGTAGTGAATGCCGGGGACAACGCCTCCTCCTTCCCCTTTGCTCATCCCCGCGAAGGCGGGGATCCAGGTTCTGGCAGGTCAGAGACCTCACGAGTCTTCATCAAGCTGGATTCCCGCCTGCGCGGGAATGAGCGAAGAGGGAGAGGGGAGCGCACAAAAAAAGCCGACGCGCCAGCGTCGACCTTATTTGCTTGCGAAGACAGTTCCCCTTCGCGTCCTTTGGGACGCGCCGCTGCGCGGAGGTTTGCGACGAACGATTTCATCGTTCTTAGAGCCCTTGCGGGGACGCAAACCTGTGGGGCCAGTTTTTAGCGGGGCGGCATCCGCGCGCCCGCATCCGTGCGGATGTATTCGCCGTTGATGTAGCCGTGCTCCACCATGAACCGGACCACGTCCGCATATTCGTCCGGCTGGCCGAAGCGGTTGGGAAACTGCACGTGCGCTTTTAGGCTCTCCTTCACCTCCGGCTTCATCTGCTCGTAGATCGGCGTCTCGTAGAAGCCCGGCAGGATCGTGTTCACGCGGATGCCTTCGCGGGCGAGGTCGCGCGCCATGGGCAGAGCCATGGACAGGATACCGCCCTTGGACGCGGCATAAGCGACTTGGCCGATCTGGCCGTCCTGCGCAGCGACGGACGCGGTATTGACGATCACGCCGCGTTCGCCGTCGGGCTGCGTGGGGTCCAGCGCCATCATGCCGGCGGCGGATTTAGACGCGCACAGGAAGGACCCGATCAGGTTGATGTTGATGATGCGGATGAAGGCTTCCGGGTCGTGCGCCTTGATCTCGCCCGTGTCGCGCTTGCGCGAGACCGTCTTGATGCCGCCGCCGATCCCGGCGCAGTTCACCAGGATGCGTTCCTGCCCGATCTGGCCGCGCACGTGCTCGAACCCGGCATCCACGGACGCGTTGTCCGCGACGTTCACCTTGGCAAAGACCCCGCCGATCTCGTCCGCGACGGATTTCCCGCGCTCTTCGTTCATGTCGAAGATGCCGACCTTCACGCCCGCACTGGCCAGCATGCGCGCCGTGCCTTCGCCGAGGCCGGACGCGCCGCCCGTGACGATGGCGGAAAGGTTTGACTGATCGAGTTTCATGGAAGTCTCCGTTACTGTTTGGCCGTGCGGTAGAAGCGGAACGCGTCCGCGACAAGTCCGTGTTCGTAGTCATTACGATTGAAAGGACCTTGCCGTGATCTACATCATCCAGAATATCTGGCCCATCCTCGCCGCGACCCTGGCCGCCTTCGTATTCGGCGGGCTTTACTACCGCATCGTCCGGGCGCCGTGGCTGCGCGCGACCGGGCCGAATGCGCGCACGGCCGAGACCCGCCCCGGCGCGCTGCACTATCTGGGCGTGTTCATCGCGGAGTTCTGGATGGCGGCGATCCTGGCGGGCGCGGTGATCCTTGCGCCGACCGACGAAGGCGCGGGTCCGTGGACCATGGCGCTGGGCAGTGCGTTCATCATCTGGATCGGCTTCGTGCTGCCCGCCCTCTATGTGAG
>CAYULR010000004.1:3208-17692 GCA_964445685.1 uncultured Algimonas sp. | reverse complement strand
CTGTTCGTCAGCTACGGCGTGGCGGGGCTGAGCCGCGCGCTGTTCGCCTTCGACGCCGCGCACTGGCTGTTCGCCATGGTGCTGATGGCGGCGGTCATCCGCATTGTCGGCGTCACGAGCCCGGCCTAGGACTTTCCAATGAGTGCGTACCCGTGAGCGCAGGAATATCGGCCAGCGCCGCGCCGTTTCCCTTCTCCGTCGGGATGACGGTCAGCGCCGCATTGGATTCCAGCACCACCGCATAGGCTTGGGACGGATCGCTGAGGCCTGCGGCGCGCAGGGCGGAATGGATCTCCTCCACGCTGATGCGTTCGCGCTGCATGGCCCCGTCCAGCATCCGGCCCTTGTGCAGCATCAGCGTGGGCGTCGACACCACGGCGCGCGTCGTCGACTCGCTGCGCGACATCCAGCGCGTCAGCGCCCATTGCATGCCCAGAAGGATGCCGATGCCCAGAACCGTGTCGATCACGGTGACGCTGTCGAACACGATGCCCGACGCGATGAGCGAGCCGACCGCGACCGTGACGATCCAGTCGAAATTGTTCATCTTGGACACGGACCGTTTGCCCGCCACGCGGATCAGGATCACCAGCGCCGGATAGAGCAGCAGCGCGCCCACAGCCGCATTGAACAGGCTCTGCCAGCCATCGAAGAAAGGCGCGCTCCAGTCGAGACCGCCCATGGTTACGGGCTCTGATAGGAGCTGATGCGGAAGGTGATGTCGTCCTCGATCGGGACCGTTTCGAAGACCAGCTCGACCAGGGCGCGTTCGCCCTCGCCCATCAGCGGGATGGTGACGGAGAAGCTGTCGTCATTCTCCTCGCCGGGCAGGTCCTGCGTGACGTTCATCACGACGTCGGTGACGGCTTCGGTGGAATCGTTGATGACGGTCACGGGCAGAACGATCATGCCGTTGCGCTGTTCGACCTTGGCCCAGTCCGGTTCCACGTCGAACTGCGCGGGCGTGTCGTCCGTGGCCACCATGTAGAGAAGGTAGCCGATGATCGCCGCGAACAGGCCGAGGCTAACCAGGCGGGCCGTCCAGACCAGGATCGTCGGCGGCACGTCCGGAGACGGGTCGCCCGACGTGCCGCCGGACTTGTCTTTCCCGTCCTGTTTCTTGTCCTGGTTCTCGTCCTTGGATTTGCCGCTCACAGGATCAGCCTCCCCGCCGTGCCGCCCAGCGTGGTCGCGTAGCCGACGATGATCACCCAGAGCATCGCCATGCCCGGCGGCGTGCCGAGGTGGAGATAGCCGAACGCCCAGAGCAGGATGGCCGCCACGATCAGGCTGACCAGGTAGCAGAAGAGCGTCGACAGCCACTTCTCGCCCAGCACGCCCTTGCGCTGGTTCTTGTCCGCCTGGAAGCGCGCCGTATATTCGATGCCGTAGGAGATCAGCAGCGAGAAGGCGACGATGGCGAGGCCGTGCTTGGGCCCGATCTCCGCCAGCATCACCTTGGGCTCGATCGTCGGCACGATGTTGAAGGCGAACAGAACCCCGCCCAGCGTCGTCGCCGTGACCTTTTCCATATCCTCGCTGAGGTGTTTCACCGCGATGGATTCGGTTGCGTCTATGGCCGTGCCGCGCTTTCCCAGCTGGTTGATCGCCAGCGCCGCGCCGAAACCCGTCGGCACGCTCATCAAGGCCAGCAGGCACGCCACGACGGGCAAGGGCGTGGCCGTCGTGATGCGCGCCGTGATGCAGAGCGTGATGAAACTGGCCAGCAGGCCGAGCCCGATGGCGACCATCGCATCCCATTGCAGGTGCACGCGCGCGCGGCCCGACTTGAACCCGCTATAGCTGATGTATCCCAGGGAAATGACGAACGACCCGCCGAGGATCAACAGCAGCACGCGTTCGTCGATATTGCGCGCGCGCTCCCACATTTCCTGCGTGTAGAGCAGCGGCAGCGCGACGAAGAGCGCGCCCGCGAAACCGCGCAGCAATTCGCGGAACTCGTGCTTGTAGAGCGCGGCCTCGTGGTCCTCGATCTCGACCTGAAGGCCGAGCGGGGACATGCGGCGATGTGGATGAACGGCGACCTCCATGGACGCCGAACGGCAAGGGCGGGCAAAGCGTTCCGCAACGCCCCCGGCTTCCTTGTCGCGGGTTAAGGGGTTTCCGGCCCGGGCGGCCCGGACGCTAGGCCGCGTCGCCCGTGACGGCGTCCGCCACGCCGGACAGCGCGGCGGCGAAGACGGGCGCGCTGAACGTCTCCAGGTCCCCGATCGCCTCGCCGATGCCGATGAAGTGGATGGGCAGCTTGTAGCGTTCCGACAGGGCGACGAGCACGCCGCCTTTCGCCGTGCCGTCCAGCTTGGTCATGATCAGGCCGGAGACTTTCGCCGTTTCCTGGAACGCCTCGACCTGGCTGAGCGCGTTCTGGCCCACGGTCGCATCCAGCACGAGCACGCTGTGGTGCGGGGCGGAACTGTCATAGCGCTCGATCACGCGGATGACCTTGGCGAGTTCGTCCATCAGCTCCGTGCGGTTCTGCAAGCGTCCGGCCGTGTCAATCATCAGGATGTCGTAGTCTTCGTCCGTTGCGCGTTTCATCGCGTCAAACACGAGGCTCGCCGCGTCCGCGCCGGGCTTGCCGCTCATAACGGGGGCACCTGCGCGCTCGCCCCAGACGGTGAGCTGCTCCACGGCGGCGGCGCGGAACGTGTCGGCCGCGCAGATCAGCACGCGCTTGCCCTGGTCGCCGAAACGCTTGGCGATCTTGCCCAGTGTCGTCGTCTTGCCGGAGCCGTTCACGCCGACGAACAAAATCACTTGAGGCCGGGCGAGGCCCAGCACGAAGGGCGTTTCCAGCGGGGTGAGAATGTCGGAGATGGTTTCCGCCAGCGCAACCTTTACTTCGAGGTCGGTCACGGTCTTGTCGAACTTGTCCTCGGCCAGGCGCGCACTCACGCTCTCGGCCACGTCGGAGCCCAGGTCGGCCATGATGAGGATGTCTTCGAGGTCTTCCAGCGCCTCGCGGTCCAGCGTGCGCTGGTTGAAGCTCGACGCCATCTGGTCGGACATGCGCGACGTCGAGCGGCGCAGGCCCTTGGAGATGCGGTCGAGGAAGCCGCCTTCGGCGTTCGCTTCGGGTTCAGGCTCTGGCTCCGGTGACAGTCCGGCCTTAATGCGTTGGGCGCGGCGTTCCTCGGCGAGGCGTTCGCGCTCATCGGCTTCGGCTTGCTCGCGCGCCTTCCTGTCGGCGGCGCGTTTGGCGCGGCGTTCGGCTTCTTCGGCTTCGCGCGCCAGCCGGGCGAGGCGTTCACCCTCGAGGCGCTGCGCGGCGGCGGCTTCCTCGGCCAAGCGGCGTTCCTCGGCTAGACGCGCTTCCTCGGCGATGCGTTCGGTCTCGAGGCGGGCGCGTTCGGCGGCTTCGGCGTCAGCCTTGCGTTTCAGTTCCGCCGCTTCGGCTTCGGATGCGGCGCGCGCGATCTCCGCCTGACGTTCCGCTTTGAGACGCGCTTCCTCTTCCGCGCGGGCCTTCGCCTCGGCCTCGCGGCGAACCGCCTCTTCCGCCTCTCGGGCCGCGCGTTCCTCTACCAGCCGCGCCTCTTCCGCGACACGTTCGGCTTCCGCCGCCGCTTCGGCTTCGCGGCGTTCGCGTTCCTCGGCCAGCTGCTTGGCGCGTTCCACGTCGCGCGCGGCCTGGATCTCCGCTTGGCGCTTTTCCTCCGCCTCGATGCGGGCGCGCTCTTCGTCGGAGACCTCGACCGTGCCTGTATCCTGCGCGCGCGCCGACGCCAGCGCGGCCGCGTTGATGGCGGCCATGCGTGCGGCCATCTGTTCGTCGATCTTCTGCTGGGCGGCGAGTTTCTCCGCAGCCTCGGCGGCGAGCTTCTCTTCCTTGCTCTTGAATCCGAGCTTGGAGAGGAAGCCGCGTTTTTTCTTTTCAGCCATGAAGCGTTCCGATGAGGTGATCGTCTGCGGCGCTTACCACGGTGACAATGCCAAGCGAACCCGCAGGCGGCGGATTGTCGACGCGCACGAGGCTGAAGTCTGGCAAGCGTCCATTACCGTTTTCCTCGAACAGAGCCGTGTCCACGTCACCCACGCGGGACGCCAGATGGGCCGCCTTCACCGCCGCGCCTTCTTCGCGCAAGCGCTTCGCCCGCGCCTTGACGATATTGCCGTCCACAGGCGGGATTTTCGCCGCTGGCGTACCTTCGCGCGCGGAGTAGGGAAAGACGTGCAGCCACGGGATGCCGATCTCGGCGACGATGGCCCGGCTGTTCTCGAACATGGCGTCGTCCTCGGTCGGGAAGCCCGCGATCATGTCCGCGCCGAAGGTGATTTCCGGGCGGCGCTCTTTCAGCGAGGCGCACAGGTCCACGACTTGCTGGCGCGAATGGCGGCGCTTCATGCGCTTCAGGATCATGTCGTCACCTGCCTGCAGCGACAGGTGCAGATAGGGCGTCACGCGCGGCTCGCCCACGATCAGTTCGAACAGGATGGGATCGACTTCCGCCGGATCGATGGAAGAGAAGCGCAATCGGGGAAGCTCCGGCACCAGCTTCAGAATGCGCCGGACCAGATCGCCCAGCGGCGGCGTTCCGGGCAGGTCCCCGCCCCAGCTGGAGAGGTCCACACCCGTTAGCACGACTTCGCGGTAGCCCTGCCGCACGAGGTTGCGCACATGGCCCACAACCTCGCCCGCCGGGACGGAGCGCGCATTGCCCCGGCCGTAAGGGATGATGCAAAAGGTGCAGCGGTGGTCGCAGCCATTCTGCACCTGCAGGAAGGCCCGCGTGCGCGACTGCGCCTTGGCGTCCGTGTTGCCGGAGCCCAGGAATTGCGGCGCGCTGTCCCGCACGCTCATGATGTCGTTGACGCGGATGCGCTCGCTGGCCTGTCCGAAATGTTTGGGCGCGAACGCGCCGGGCAGCATCTTGTCGTGATTGCCCAGCACCTGGTCGACTTCGGGCATGGCGGCAAAGGCTTTGGGATCGATCTGCGCGGCGCAGCCCGTCACGATCACGGTCGCGTCCGGGCGGTCCCTCCGCGCCTTGCGAACCCGGCGGCGGCTTTCCGCGACCGCCTCGTTCGTCACTGCGCATGTGTTGATGATGACCGCATCTGTGAGACCGTCATCGCGCGCAAGCGCGACCATCGCATCCGATTCGGAGGCGTTGAGGCGGCAGCCTAGTGTTATGACTTCGACCGGTTTCGTCACGATACCGGCATGTGGTCCGGTGCGGCGGATGAATCAAGTTTTGCGGTCATCCGGTTAGTGGCCGGGCTCTCGCCAGAAAGAGGCCGGACGGCGCCCGGAATATTTTTTCGCCCCGCCCGCATCCAAAGCCGCCTGCCGTGACGTCTGCTCTTGTATAAACCGTTCTTCGAAGGAGACACATCATGGTCGAAATTCTCGTCCCCCTTGGCTTGTTCGCCATCATCCCCCTCACGGTCTGGGCCGTCAGCGCCTACCGCTTCAAATCGCACAGCCAGACGATGGGCGTGCTCGACACGATGGCTCAGCGCGGCGACACGCTGACGCCCGAAATCATCGCGGAGCTCGGCGTGCGCCGCCGCCCCAAACATGCGGACCTTCGCCTGGGGCTGGTCCTGATCGCTCTGGGCCTCGCGACGTTCATCACGGGAATGCTGATCCCGGAGGACGAAGCCATGCTGGTCTTCACCGCCTTCTCCAGCTTCCCGCTGCTGGTCGGCCTCGTCTATGTCGGCCTGTGGTTCGGCATCAGCCGCAAGGACGGCTAGCCCTTGCCGCGTCGGGCGAAAGCGTTCGACGCCCTCGTCCGCGCCCATCAGGGCGCGGTGCGCACCTTCCTGCGCCGGTTGACCCGGAACAGTGCCCTTGCCGACGAGCTGGCGCAGGAGACCTTTTTGCGGGCCTTCCGGTCCGATCAGGAGTTGGAGGCGCTGCGCGATGTGCGCGCCTGGCTGTTGCGTCTCGCCTACCGCCAATTCCTCGACCATCACCGCCGCGAAACGCGCAGGCGTGACCTCGCGCCCGACCTTGGCTCAGGCCCCGCCGATCAGGACGCCGGCGCAACCGCGCATCCCGGCGCGCGGCTCGACATCGCCGCCGCCATGGACAGCCTGCCGCCCGAACGGCGGGCCTGCGCCCTGCTCTGCCTGGCGCAGGAGTTCACCCATGCGGACGCGGCGCGCATCACGGGTCTTCCCCTCGGCACGGTGAAGTCCCATGTGACCCGGGCGAAGGCCGCCCTGCAGGACCATCTCGCCGCTTATGACGGAGCGGCCCCATGACGGAGCGAATGATGAGCGATGACCGGTTGAAAGCCTTGCTGTCCGACTACGCCGCCCCGGCGCAAGATGACGGATTTTCCGACCAGCTGATGCAGCGCATCGAGGCGGAGGATGCCGCCCGGCTGGATTTGTCCGACTATGCCGCGCCGCGTCACGGCATCCGGCGCAGCTGGATCGTCGCGCTCGTGCTCGGCCTGATCTGCGGGATGCTGTGGGTGCGCCTGGGCGTCAGCCTGCCGGACTGGCCGGCGGGGTCCGAGCTGCCCGACCTTTTGGAGACCGATTGGGGCCTGTACGCCCTCTTCGGCGTGGCCCTGTCGGGCGGGCTGCTGTTCTTGGAGGCGGACCGGGCCTGAACCGGGGGAAAAGTCACGCCTGGGGAACCGTCACGTTTGATTCATGTCAGCGTCACGCCCCCGACATCGAAGCGGCCTAGCGTCTTAACAAATGACGCACTACCGCTCCATCTTCATTTCCGACCTGCACCTCGGCTCCAAGGGCTGCCAGGCGGACGCGCTGTGCGAGTTCATGAAGCTCCACACATCGGAGCGGCTCTACCTGGTGGGCGACGTCATCGACGGCTGGCGGCTGCGCAAGAAATGGTTCTGGCCGCAGTCGCACACCAATGTCGTGCGGCGCATCCTGACGGCGGCCAAGCGCGGCACGGACGTGACCTACATCATCGGCAACCATGACGAATTCCTGCGCGGCTTCCTGAAATTCCGGCTGATGTTCGGCGATATCCGCGTGTGCAACCGCACCGTCCACGAAGGGCTGGACGGCGGGCGCTACCTCGTCGTGCACGGCGACATGTTCGACGGGCTGATGCGCGCGGACCGCAAGTGGATCATGCATCTGGGCGACAGCGCCTATAACGGCGTGCTTTGGCTGAACACGAAGCTGAACGCGGTGCGCCGCAGGCTGGGCATGGACTATTGGTCGCTGTCCCAGACGCTGAAATCGCGCACCAAGCGGGCGATGAACTTCATCCACTCCTTCGAAGGCCACGTCGCGGATTATTGCCGCCGCAAGGGCTATGACGGCGGGATCTGCGGGCACATCCACGTGGCCGAGCAGCGCGAGATCGACGGGATCGCCTACAAGAATACGGGCGACTGGGTGGAGAGCTGCACCGCGCTGGTCGAGCATTTCGACGGCCGTTGGGAGATCCTGCACTTCGCCCCGCACGCCGCCGTCATCGCGGATCGGGCGATGTTCGGCGACGCGGGGGCGGAGCCGGAGCTGATCCCGGCGGAATAGTCGCACAGACTTTCGCAAATCTGACGCGAAGAGGCGCTATTGGGTCCACCAGCAGGAGGACCCGTTTTGGACCAGTCAGAAAATTTCAGCGTCAACCCGACGGCCACGCGGTCTGGTCGCACCCTGAGCGCTATCGTGGAGCGACGACTCACCCGGCGCGGCATTCTGGGCGGTATGGCGGCGGCGTCCGCGCTGGTCGCGACGGGCTGCGCGACGCGCGCGGCGACAGCCAGCACGGATGAAGTCAGCTTTTCCTTCGAAGACATCACGCGCGGCCTGGACGAGACGCACCACGTCGCCGCCGACCACGCGGCCGAGGTTCTGATCCGCTGGGGCGATCCGCTCTTCGACGACAGCCCCGTCTTCGATCCGTTCAACCAGAGCGCGGCGGCGCAGCGGCGCCAGTTCGGTTATAATAACGATTTCATCGGCCACGTGCCGCACCCGGACGCACCGAACGACCCGGACCGCGCGCTACTCTGCGTGAACCACGAATATACGACGACGCCGCTCATGCTGCCGGGCGTGGCGGCGGGCTACCCGGAGTCTATCACGCGCGAGCATTGCGAGATCGAACTGGCCGCGCATGGCGGCACGGTGATGGAGGTCGCGCGCAAAGACGGCGCGTGGCGTCCGGTTGTGGGATCGCGCTTCAACCGCCGCATCACGGCGGACGGCACCCCGATGAAGGTCACCGGACCTGCCGCAGGCCATCCCCGGATGCGCACCACCGCCGACCCGCAAGGCCGCACGGTCGCGGGCACGATGAACAATTGCGCGGGCGGCGTGACGCCCTGGGGCACCTATCTGATGGCCGAGGAGAACTTCAACGGCAACTTCCTCGGCGAGCTGCCGGACACTCATCCGGAAGCCGCCAACCATGCGCGCTACGGCGTGCCGGGCGGATGGTACCAGTGGGGGCGCCATATCGAGCGCTTCGATGTCTCCAAGGAACCGAACGAGCCGAACCGCTTCGGCTGGATCGTGGAAGTCGATCCGAGCGATCCGACCTCTACCCCCAAGAAACGCACCGCGCTGGGCCGGTTCAAGCACGAAGGCGCGGAAAGCGTCGTCGCGCCGGACGGCAGGCTGGTTGTCTATATGGGCGACGACCAGCGGTTCGATTATCTCTACAAATTCGTGTCCGAAGGCCGCGTCGGCGAGGAAAACACCGACCTGTTGGACAGCGGCACACTCTACGTGGCGCGCTTCGGCGAGAATGGTTTCGTCGACTGGATGCCGCTCGTCTACGGACAAGGCCCGCTGAACGCCGCCAACGGCTTCGCCTCCCAGGCCGACGTGCTGATCGAGACGCGCCGCGCCGCCGACCTGCTCGGCGCAACCCCCATGGACCGCCCCGAAGACGTGGAGCCGGACGCCGATAATGGCCGCGTCTGGGTGATGCTGACCAACAATAGCCGCCGCAAGGACAACCAGGTCAACGCTGCAAACCCGCGCGCGGAAAACCTGTTCGGCCACATTATCGAGGTCATCGAGCCGGACGGCGACTTCGCGGCGACGCGCTCGCGCTGGGAATTCCTGGTCAAGTGCGGCGACCCGGACGTGGCCGAGGTGGGCGCGACCTGGAACCCGCTGACGGGACCGGACGGCTGGTTCGGCGCGCCGGATAATTGCGCTGTGGATCCCAGTGGCGGCCTGTGGGTCGCGACCGACGGCAACGAACGCACGGGCGCAGCCGACGGGCTGTGGGCCATGGAAACGGACGGCGATCGACGCGGCACGGGCCGGGCCTTCTTCCGCGCGCCCATCGGCGCGGAACTCTGCGGCCCGCGTTTCACGCCGAGCGGCGACACGCTGTTCGTCGCGGTGCAGCACCCCGGCGACGCGGACGGTGCCACGTTCGAAAACCCCGCCACGCGCTGGCCGGACTTTGCCCCGCAAACGCCGCCGAGACCCTCCGTCATGGCCATTCAACGGCGCGGCGGCGGCAAGGTGGGCCGGGCGTAGCGACCGGGCCCGCGCATCCCGCGCAAGACATTGCCACGCGCCGAATGGCGTGCCTATGAAACGGGTATGAGGGTCTGGCTCGCAATCCTGTTCGCGCTTGTGTCGTCGCACACGGCATGGGCGTGCAGCTGCATAATCGACGAGGACATCCGCACCGCCAGCATCGAAGCGAAGGACAAGACCGCGTTCATCGCCCTGACGGTCGGACAATCCATCGAACAGTTCGGGGAAAACCGCATCACCGTCTCCGACATGCGCGTCGTGGACCCCCTCGGCGGGCCGCTGTCCGGAACGGTGTCTGTCCGCGATTTCTGGGCGTCGACGAGCTGCGTTAGCGCGCCGGACGTCGGCGAGACCTTGCTGATGGCGATCGACAGCCATGCAGAGTTCCCCACCTTCGAAGCCTGCGACCCCACGCCCGCCGACCTTATCGGCGAGTTCCAGGCCACGGGCCGGGACCGCACGCAGTGGCCCGCCCAGCTGTGCGGCGGCCGCGAGACCGATCTGTCCGGACCTGATGCGGACCCCGCCCCCGAATGCGATCATTTCCGCAAGGACGGCGAGCTGTCGGCGTGGATCTCCGAGCGGTTCGAACATGCCCGCAAAACCGTCTGGGACGAGCTGGGCTATGCGGCCCCGGCGCCTGAGGAGTCCGACCCGGCCAACTTCGAGCGCTTTGCCTCCGTCGACCAACTCGCGGACAGCTATTACGTCTTCGCAGGCTTCGCCACTTCCGCCCGGTTGCAGCCGGACGGCAGCAGCGAAGTCCGGTACACCGTGCTCGACGATTTCGGTCAGTTCTTTCCCGACACGCTGGTTCTGCGCAAAGACAGAGCCCGCCTGACGGTCAGGAGACCGCACCTGTTCCTCGTGGAGAGAGCCACGCGGCGCGTCGTGCCGAACATGGACCGGGACCTGGAGCCGACGTTCCCCCTTGTGACCGCGTTCGCCGACTGGACCCGCAACCGCACCCGCCACGCGCTTCCGCTCGATGCCTGTCTGTACGACTGCACCGAGGCGCAGTTCGACGTTCAGAAGACGAGGGACGCCCTCCTCGCTTCGGCGAAAGACGGCCTGCCCCGCTTCTGGGTGGACCACCAACATCCTCACGCAGAAAGTTCGGATACGCCATGAGCTTCGGTACCCACTCCTACGTCCCCGACGACCGCAACGGCTCGGTCCTGTTCAACGTCAACGGCACGCTCGTGCCCCGCGACAAGGCGGTGGTGAACGTGTTCGACAGCGGCTTCATGCTGGGCGACGGCGTGTGGGAGGGCTTGCGCGTCCACGCCGGACACATCGCCTTTCTGGACGATCATCTGGACCGGCTGTGGGAAGGGCTGGCCGCGCTGCACATCGACCCCGGCGTGAGCCAGTCCGAGCTGACGGAGCGGTTGCACGAGACGCTGTCCGCCAACGGCATGACCGACCATGTGCACATCCGCCTGATGGTGACGCGAGGGCTTCGCTCCACGCCCTACCAGGACCCGCGCGTGATCGTCTCACCCGCGACCATCGTCATCGCGCCGGAGTTCAAGCAACCCGACCCCGCCACCGCCGAGCGTGCGCTGCGCCTGCAGTCTGTGGCCACCCGCCGGGGCCGAGCGGACGTGCAGGACCCCGGCCTGAACAGCCATTCCAAGATCAACTGCATCACCGCCTGCATTCAGGGCATCGAAGCGGGCGCGGACGAAGCCATCATGCTCGACCCGCAAGGGTTTGTCGCGACATGCAACAGCACGCACTTCTTCATCGTGCGCAAGGGTGAAGTGTGGACCTCGACGGGCGATTACTGCCTGGGCGGGATCACGCGCGGCAAGGTCATCGAGCTGTGCCGCGACAACGGCATCCCGGTCTATGAGCGCAACTTCACCCTGCGCCATTGCTACGCCGCGGACGAAGCCTTCACGACGGGCACGTTCGCAGGCCTCGCCCCGGTCGGCACGATCGACGGCCGCACGCTGGGCGACGGGCAGCGCGGACCGGTGGTGGAGAGGTTGCAGCGGCTTTATCTGGAGCTGATTGAGCGGGTCTCGAGGTGAGTACGCCTCTCTGCCTCTGGTCGGGGCCGCGCAATATTTCGACGGCGATGATGCGCAGCTTCGGGGCGCGCTCGGATACGGTTTGTTGGGACGAACCGTTCTTTGCGGCGTTTCTCGACCGCACGGGGCTGGAGCATCCGGGTCGCGCGGAGACGCTGGCCGCGTGCGAGACGGATGCGGACGTGGTGGCGGGCCGTCTGCTCGCCCCGGTGGGGGCGGAGTACCATTTCCAGAAGCATATGGCGCACCATATGATCGACGGTATGCCCGACGGTTGGATGTCCGGGGCGCGGCACGTGCTGCTGATCCGTCATCCGGCGCGGGTGATCGCGTCCTACGCGCGCGGGCGGCCGGACTTCGTCGCGCACGATCTGGGCTTTGCGACACTGCGCGAATTGCACGCAGAGCTGGGCGCGCCCCTGGTGGTGGATAGCGACGTCATCCTCGCCGACCCGGAGGCCGCTCTGCGCGCGATTTGCGAGACGGGTTTCCGCATTCCCTTCGACCCGGCCATGCTGTCCTGGAAGGCCGGGCCGCGCGCCGAGGACGGGCCGTGGTCGCCCTACTGGTACGACAATGTCATCGCCTCGACGGGCTTTGCGGGCGCGCCAGGCGCGCTGCCGGAGGTCGCGCCGGAGCATGCGGACATCTACCGCGAATGCCTGGAAGACTATGAGGCGTTGCGCGCCGTCGCCTGGTCCGGAACCGGATAGGAGACAGCCGGGCGGCAGGCCCCGAGGCGCGGAACGCCCGCACCGGGTTGCGGTACACGCGAGCGCAAGGCCTCGACCTGGTCCGACATCCCGTCCAGTTGCGCGACGGCCCGGTTCAGCATCTTGGATAGGCGCGGTTTCAGATGCGTGATCGCGCTCTCCGCCGGGATGTCCTTCACTGCCATGAACAGCGCGGTCGCGAAGACGAGGTCCGCTTCGGGCAGGTAGCCCGCGCCGAGGATCTGCGCGCCCGCCCATTCGCTGTCGCCGACCACCACGTCGTGGCGCGTATTGGCGAGGAAGAGCCCGTAGCCGAAATAGACCGCCGTCAGGTCGGTGAAGAGTTCGTACAGATCCCAGTCCACGACGCCGCCGACCTTCAGCGCGTCCCATTCCGGCGCGCGCTGGTGCGCGGCATGGGCGAGCTCGTGCGCAAACGTCGCCACCAGGTCGGTCGCGTCCATCGCGTCGTCGTAGTGGATGAACTCGCGCGTCACGCCGTGCGCGGTTTCCACGCGTTCATAGGTGGCGCAGGCGGCTTCCGCGTCGCTTTCGATGAACGCCCCGCCGGGCAGTGTCAGGTCCGGGAGCACGTCCACCGCGACCGGTTCGAACAGCAAGCCGTCCGAGAAGCCGTACTGGCGGCGCACCCTCTCGAACAGGTGCGCGGCGAGATCGCCGGGCGCGGCGGGGAAGTGTTCGGGAACGGGCCGCCAGAGGTCGCTGTCGGGCAGTCCCGGGGCGGTGGAGAAATGGTCGATCAGCCAGGCAAACGCCTCGATCTGCCAGGCGGCGACTTCGGGATCGACGAGGTGCGCTTTGCCGAACAGGCGGCGCAGCAAGACGCTAGTCCGTCTTCTTCCGGCCGTAGAGTTCCAGGCGGTGGTCGACCAGTTCGTAGCCGAGCTTTTCCGCGATGCGGTGCTGCAGCGCCTCGATCTCCTCGTCCATGAACTCGATCACGTCGCCCGTCTGGACGTCGATCAGGTGGTCATGGTGTTCCGCGTCGGCGGCCTCGTAGCGGGCGCGCCCATCGCGGAAGTCGTGCATCTCGATGATGCCGGAATCGGCGAACAGACGCACGGTGCGGTAGACGGTGGCGAGGCTGATCCGGGAGTCGATCTCGGAGGCGCGGCGGTAGAGTTCTTCCGCATCGGGATGGTCGTCGGAGCGCGCGAGCACCTTGGCGATGACGCGCCGCTGCTCCGTCATGCGGAGGCCCTTTTCGGCGCACTTCTTCTCGATCCATGTTTCCGTATGCGGCATGCGGTCGCTCTAGCGGGAACCGGGCGGGGCGTCCAGCGTCAGCGCGCCAAGACTAGCGAGTAAGTGATCGCGGCCATCCGCCCGCCAGGCCGCGTATAGTAGCCAGGACGCCGCCCGATGGGCTGGAAGCCGAGACGGGCGTAGAGCGCGCGTGCCGGTGCATTGTCCTCGGCGACTTCGAGGAAGAGGTCGCGCAGCCCGTCTTCCCGCAAGCGATCCGCGACCGCTTGCAGGACCTCTCCGGCCAGTCCCCGCCCGCGCGCATCGGGCCGCGTCGCAACGGTTAGGACTTCCGCGTCCACGTCGGAGCGGCGGATGACGGCGAAGCTGGCGAGCGGCTCGCCCGTGCCGAGGCAGAGATCGCGCGCGACATGAACCGCCATGTCCAGCGCGGGCCAGGACTTGTCGAAACTTTCCGCGTGGATGTCCGCCATAGCCTGCGCGTCGGAGGCGGAGAGCGCGCGGACCGTCACGCGGGCGTGATCCCGCCCGGAAGCTTGGCGTCCGGTGCGCGGGCGTAGAGCGGCTCGGCCGGATAGTCGGCCGGGACCACATCGGCGGCAATCGCCGCCAGCACACGCACGTCGCAGCTCTCGGCCTCGTAGACGCCCGCCTGCAACATGTCCGACATGGCCTGGGCTTCGTCCGCCGTGACGGCGCGCGGCGGGTCGAGGGCCACGCCGTTACTGTACTGCGCCGCGAAGACCTCACCGCGCTTCACGTCGCGGATGACGACGACGAGATGGTCGTCATGGTCGCGGCGGATGCGTTCGGCTTCGACTTGCAAGGCATCCACGCCGACGATGGGCAATCGGCGCGGCAGGGCGAAGCCCTTGGCGAAGGAGAGCGCGACGCGAAGGCCCGTGAAGCTGCCCGGACCCGTGCAGACAGCGGCCCGGTCCACGTCGGCGGCGGAGAGGCCGGCCGCCTCGAACAGCTCCACCACCATGGGGGCCAGCCGCTCGGCGCCTGCGAAGTGCAACGGCTGCTCGGCGAGCTGC
>CAYULR010000004.1:0-3198 GCA_964445685.1 uncultured Algimonas sp. | reverse complement strand
GCCGCGCCCGATGCGTTCGGACGTATAGGCGAGCGCCTCGCCGTCACGCCAGAGGCAGGCGGAGCAGTCGGGTCCGGTCGTGTCGAGGGCCAGGATCAGCATGGGAGGCTCGCTCGTAATCCCTCCCCCGAGCAGGGGGAGGTGGCACGAAGGCTGTAGGACGAGTGACGGGGGGGGGTGCCGGAGCTATCGGTCGCGAACAAACGTCGGCGTTCTGGCCCGCCGAGAGGCTTCCACCCCCCACCGACCCTTGCGCTGACGCGCTGCGGCCCACCTCCCCCTGCTCGGGGGAGGGATTTCAACGTCACGCCAAGTCTCCTTAAGCCGCCGCCTGCTCCACCCGCGTCACTTCCGGGACGTAGTGCTTCAGCAGGTTCTCGATCCCGTGCTTGAGCGTCATCGTGCTGCTTGGGCAGCCCGCGCAGGCGCCGCGCATTTCCAGGAAGACCGCGCCGTCCGTGTCGTCGAAGTGGCGGAAGACGATGTCGCCGCCGTCCTGCGCCACGGCCGGGCGGACGCGCAGCTCGATCAGCTCCTTGATCTGCTCCACGATCTCAGCGGTCTCGCCTTCATAGACGCGCTCCTCGACCTCGCCGGCCTGGAGCTGCTCGGCCAGCGGCACGCCGCCCGCGACGAAGAAATCCATGATCGCGCCGAGCACGGCCGGGCGCAGATGTTTCCACTGCGCGTCCTCGGACTTGGTCACGGAAATGAAGTCGGAGCCGAACATGAGGCGCGTCACGTCCGGGATCATGAAGAGCATTTCGGCGAGCGGCGCGCCGGACACGTCGGCTCCGCGCGTGAACTCCACCGGGGTCGCCCCGGGTCCAGCGACGTCGCGGCCAGGCAGGAACTTCAGCGTCGCAGGGTTGGGCGTGTCTTCGGTCTGGATGAACATGGTGGCTCCACGATCTGGGGGCTTGGACTTGTACTCGACCTGCATGTGGCGCTCCGCCGCTCCCAAGACAAGTCCCGCAGGGACAAGGACGGCAAGGGTAAGGCCTGGCGTGACCACACCTTAATGTGTTCGCCCACCCGCGCGCATTGACCCGGAGCCCGCATTGCGCATGGTGACGCCATGATGCCGCTCCGCCAGATGCTCGCCTGCACGACCCTGCTCGCGGCGGCGGCGTGGCTGGGCTCCTGCGCCAGCACGGCGACCCGCCTTCCCGATATCAGCGAACCGGATCTGCAGGCCGAAGCACGCCTGCAGGAAGGCCAGGCACTGGCGACCGTCACGCAGAACCTCGCCCGGTTGCAGCGCGTGGGCCGGGCCGTCCTGCTCGCCAATGCGGAGATCTGCCCCGACACGCGCCGCGACATCGGCGTCATCACCCATACCGAGGACGACTATTCCAAGGAAATGCGCGACGCCGCGCGGCGCGAACTCGGCGCGGGCGAGACGCCGACCGTGCGCCTCGTCGCCCCCGGCAGCCCGGCCGACCGCGCCGGAATGAAACCGGGCGATGCGATCCTGGTCGGCGGCGAGGCCGTGCGCGTGACCGACAAGGACTTCGAAGCCCTGATCGAGGCCGACACGCTCACCCTGTCCGTGCGGCGCGGCGATGACGTGATGAGCCTCGCCCTGGAGCCCGACACGCTGTGCCGCTCGCGCATCCGCATGCGCAACAGCCCCTCCATCAACGCCTTCGCCAACGGGCGGAACATCACCATGATGACGGGCATGATGGACTTCACCCAGGACGATGACGAGCTGGCGCTGATCCTCGGTCACGAGCTGGCCCACAACACGATGGGCCACATTCGCAAAGTGGTCGGCAACCTGATCCTGTCGGGATTCGCGACGCGGTACACCCGGCCGTTCGAAAGCGAAGCCGACTATGTCGGGCTCTACTACATGGTGCGCGCAGGCTTCGATCCGGAAGGGGTGGAAGATGTCTGGCGCCGTCTCGCGGACGTCAATCCGCGCTCCGTCAACCGCGCCAAGTCGCACCCCACCTTCCCGGACCGGTTCGTGCGCATCGCCGCCGCTCGCGCCGAGATCGAGGCCAAGCAGGCGGCGGGCGAGCCGCTGGTCCCCAACTTCAAGTCGGACGCGGATGCGCGCTAGGGCTCTGACTAGGACTCTGGCCGCCGGGCTCGGGGCGATGGTCCTGTGCGCCTGCACGGACGCGCCCGCCGCCGCCGACACGACTGTCGCGCCCGCGCCCGAAACCGCCGCGCAGCCCGACGACCGCTACGCCGCCTTCGCCGCCGTGCTGGAGCGGCACTTGTCCATGTCCGCGCGCGTGTCCCGGCTGAGCCGCAGGCTGCGCGTCGCCAATGCGCCGCTCTGCACGGTGACCCGGCCCGATGTCGGCCTGTCGACCCACAGCCTGTCGGACTATCCGGAAGGGCTTCGCCCGCTCGCGCTGCACTTCATGGATCTGGGCGAACAGGGGCGCTATGTGCGCGCCGTCGTGCCGGGATCGCCGGCGGACACGGCAGGCCTCGCGCCGGGCACGCGCCTGCTGTCCGGCTGGCCCGTCCGGGAAGACGGCCGCATCGGCACGCCGGACGGAGCGGTGGATATGGTCCCGGACACGGCCTGCGTCGCGCCCGCCTTCGTCGTGAACGCCCCGGTCGCAAACGCCGGGACGGATGGCCGCGAGATCGAACTGACCACCGCGCTGGTGGAGCAGGTCCCGGACGACGCGTATGGCGACGAGGCTTTGGCCTTCATCATCGCCCACGAAATGTCCCACGTGCTGCGCGGCCACACGCCGACTGGCCCGCGGTGGACCGCGGAGCTGGAAGCGGATGCGGACGCGCTGGTCCTGATGCGCAATGCGGGCTTCGACGTCGCGCGCACCGTGTCGAGCTGGGAAGCGGGCGTGGAAGCCCACCGCGAAAGCCAATCCATGAGCGCCACGCACCCCCCGCTGGACATCCGGCTGAAACGGCTGGAAGCGGCGCTGGCGCGGCTAGAGGCAGGACCGGACGGGTTCGTAGAGTTGGCTGATTGAACGCGTAAGCGGTCGGCGAAGCCGGATTTTCGCGGAATGCGAAAATAGCGAAGCGCCCCCGGATCAAGTCCGGGGCAGGCTCCGCGCTGCGAACGGACGACTGCGCAGCAGGAGATGATGAGGGTGATGCGCGCAGGAGGAGACGTGCGACCCCGGTGCTGATCCGGGGCAAGCCTTGAAAAAGAGAGCCTTCCGCGAGGGAGGAACGCTTTTTGTGTGCCACTCCGGTTGA
>CAYULR010000003.1:25873-34569 GCA_964445685.1 uncultured Algimonas sp. | reverse complement strand
AACCTGATCCGCATCGTCAAGGAAACGCAGCCGGACGAGATCTACAATCTCGGCGCGCAGAGCCACGTCATGGTCAGCTTCGAGACACCGGAATACACGGCCAATTCGGATGCGGTGGGAACGCTCCGCCTGCTGGAGGCGATCCGCATCCTCGGCCTGTCCGAGACGACGCGCTTCTACCAGGCTTCGACGTCGGAGCTCTACGGGGCGGTGCGCGAAGTCCCGCAGAACGAGGCCACGCCCTTCTACCCGCGCAGTCCCTACGCGGCCGCCAAGCTCTATGCCTACTGGATCGCCGTGAACTACCGCGAGGCCTACGGCATCCACGCCTCGAACGGCATTCTGTTCAACCATGAGTCCCCGCGCCGGGGCGAGACGTTCGTGACGCGCAAGATCACCCGCGCCGTCGCCGCGATCCACCACGGGTTCCAGGACTGCCTCTATCTCGGCAATCTCGACGCCCAGCGCGATTGGGGCCATGCGCGCGACTATGTCGAGGGCATGTGGCGCATCGTGCAGCATGAGCGTCCCGACGATTTCGTGCTCGGCACGGGCGAAATGCACAGCGTGCGCGAGTTCGTGGAACTGGCCTTCGCCGAAGCGGGCCGCACCATCGAGTGGAGCGGGGGCGGCATAGACGAGATCGGCCAGGACATGATCAGCGGCGAAGTACTGGTCCGGGTCGATCCCGCCTATTTCCGCCCGACCGAGGTGGAGCAGTTGCTGGCCGACCCGAGCAAAGCGAAGAGCGCGCTGGGGTGGACGGCGTCGACGCCGTTCCGGGACCTTGTATCCGAAATGGTCCAGTCGGACCTGAAGACCGTCCCGCAGGAAATGACCCGTTGAACCGGACCGTCCTTGTCGTAGGTGGGGCGGGCTATGTCGGCTCGCACATCTGCAAGGCCCTGGCCGCGCGCGGCGACGTGCCGATCGTTTTCGACGACCTGTCGTCGGGCCACGCCCACGCCGTGAAATGGGGGCCGCTCGTGCAGGGCGACATTGCGGACGGTGCGGCGCTAGACAGCGTCTTCTCGGACCATTCCATCGACGCCGTCATGCACTTCGCCGCCTGCATCGAGGTGGGGGAAGGCGAGCGGGACCCCTTGCGTTTCTGGGCCAACAATGTGGGCGGGACGATTTCCCTGCTGCAGGCCATGGCGCGCGCGGGCGTGGCGCCATTCGTCTTCTCGTCCACCTGCGCGACCTACGGACCGCCGGAAACACTGCCCCTGACGGAAGACGAACCGCAAACCCCCGCCAGCGTCTATGGCCGGACGAAGCTGGCGGTCGAGCAGCTATTGTCCGACACGGCCCAGACGGGACAGCTGCGCTATGCCGCGCTGCGCTACTTCAATGCGGCCGGGGCCGATCCGGACAGCGAAATCGGGGAAGAGCACGACCCCGAAACGCACCTGATCCCGAATGCGCTGCGCGCCGCGGCGGGATTGGATGACGGGCGGATGAAGCTCTTCGGGACGGATTACGACACGCGCGACGGAACTTGCGTGCGGGACTATGTCCACGTCTCGGACCTGGCGCAGGCGCACCTGGCCGCGCTGGATCTCCTACTGGCCGGGGGTGACAGCTTCGCCTGCAATCTGGGCAGCGGGATGGGCTTCACCGTCCGGGAAATTCTGCAGACGGTGGAGCGCATCACCGGGCGGGCCGTGCCGCATGACGACCATTCACGGCGTCCCGGCGACGTGCCGACCCTGCTGGCCGATACGAGCCGCGCGCGCGAGTTGCTGGGGTTCGACCCGAAACGCTCCACGCCCGAACATGTCATCCGGGATGCGTGGAACTTTCACAGGCGCAAGTGGCGCCTGCCGGAGGATGCGGACGGCTAGATCTTCTGGTCGAACTCGCCGACTTCGGAATAGGCCGACAGTCTGCGTTCGATGTCGCGGAAGATGCCCACCGTGTTTTCCTTCGCCGTCGGGCTTTCCACCACGACGACCAGGTTGGGCGTGTTCGAGCTGGCGCGGATGAGACCCCAGCTACCGTCTTCGAGGGTGTAGCGCACGCCGTTGACCGTGTTTACATCGACGATGGTCTGCCCGACGACCGTCTCGCCGTCTTTCTGGGCTTTCTGGATGTCCGCCACGATGCGTTCCACCACGCCGTACTTTTCCTCGTCCGCGCAATAGGGGCTCATGGTCGGCGAGCCGTAGGTCGTGGGCAGGGCGCGGCGCAGGTCGGCGAACGACTTGCCCGGGTTGCGGTCGAGCATCTGGAGAATGGCGACTGCGGAGACCAGGCCGCAATCATAGCCCCGGCCGATCGGCGCGTTGAAGAAGTAGTGGCCCGACTTCTCGAAGCCGACCAACGCGTTCAGCTCCTTGGAGCGGCGTTTGATGTAGCTGTGGCCGGTCTTGTAATAGTCCGTCTTCGCGCCGTTCGCCTTCAGCACCGGGTCCGTGTTGAACAGGCCCGTCGATTTCACGTCCGCCACGAACTGCGCGTTGGGATGGATGGCGGACAGGTCGCGCGCGAGCATCACGCCCACCTTGTCGGCGAAGATTTCCTCGCCCTCATTGTCGCCGTCGCCGTCAAAGCCCAGCGCTACTTCCGCGCCGTGTTCCAGCACCGCGTCGCGCATGGCGTGGAGCATCTTCATCGACTCCGGATTCGGATTGTAGTTGGGGAAGGTGTAGTCGAGATCACATTCCACCGGGATGACCTCTGCCCCGATACGGCGTAGCAACTCTGGCGCGAAGGCTCCGGCCGTGCCGTTGCCGCAGGCCGCCACGACCTTGATGGGACGTGACAGCGTCACGCCTTCGGCGACATCCGCGAGGTAGGCCTCCCGCACGCCGTCGACATAGTCGTAGGACCCGCCGGAGCGCGCCACGCTCTGCGCGTTCAGAACGATCTCCTTGAGTCTCGCCATCTCGTCCGGGCCGAACGTCAGCGGCGGCTCGATCCCCATCTTAACGCCTGTCCAACCGTTGGAATTATGGGAAGCCGTGACCATCGCCACGCCCGCCGCCTTCAAATGGAACTGGCTGAAATAGGCCATGGGCGAGAGAGCCAGGCCGATATCGAGCACTTTCACGCCCGAATTCATCAGGCCCGAAATCAGCGCCATCTTAATGCCCAGCGAATAGTGACGGAAGTCATGGCCGACCGCGATGGTCGGGTCCACGCCGCGCTCGTGCATCAACGTGCCGAGCCCTTCGCCCAGTGCCCGCACGCCGTAGAGGTTCAGCTCGGGCGCTTTCTCGTGCTCCGGCAAACCGAACCACCAGCGCGCATCATATTCCCGGAACCCCGTCGGCTTGACGAGGGGCTTCGTCTCGAAATCATAGGAGTTGGGCGGGATGTTCGCGTGCGGCGTGCGGGGCATGTAAAGCTGTCCTGTGTGGCGATATTGCGCAAGGCCTTACACCACGTCTCTGAACAAGGCGTTTGCGCCGGGCATGGCTTGAAGGCCTTAGGACGGAAGCCTAAGAGCGCGGAACACTTCGCTTCCCCCAAGGCCCCATGGACATCCAACGTTTCGACATAGACGGCCCCGTGCTGTTCAAGCCTCGCAAATTCGAGGATGCGCGCGGCTATTTCAGCGAGACCTTCCGCCAGAGCGTCTTCGACGACGCCGTAGGCCGTGCGGTCGTGTTCGTGCAGGACAACCAGTCCCTGTCGCAGGACGCGGGAACGGTGCGCGGCCTTCACTTCCAGACACCGCCCCATGCGCAGGGCAAGCTGGTACGCTGCACGCAGGGCTGCGTCATGGATGTCGCCGTGGATGCGCGCCGGGGCTCGCCGACCTACGGCCAGCATGTCCGTGCGGAACTGAACGCGCAGGACGGACACCAGCTCTGGGTGCCGGAAGGATTCCTGCACGGCTTCGCGACCCTGACGGACGATGCGCTGGTCCAGTACAAGTGCACGGACTATTACGCCGCCGAATGCGACGGGAACGTGATCTGGGACGACCCCGATCTCGGCATCGATTGGGGCCTGGGCGGGCGGAGCCCGGTCCTGTCCGACAAGGACGCCGCCGCGCCGCGCTTCGCCGACTTCAACTCCCCCTTCTAGGATAACGCCATGAAGATACTCGTCACCGGAGGCGCGGGCTTCATCGGGTCGGCCGTCGTGCGCCGGGCGATTGCGCGCGGCGACTCGGTCGTGAACCTCGATGTGCTGACCTATGCGGCGAACCTGGAGAGCCTGCGCGACGTGGCCGACCATGCGAACTACGCCTTCGTCCAAGCCGACATTTGCGATGCGGAGGCCGTGGCGAAAGCCTTCGCCGACCACCAGCCCGACGCGGTCATGCACCTGGCCGCCGAGTCGCATGTGGACCGGTCCATCGACGGCCCGGGCGCGTTCATGCAGACCAATGTGATGGGCACCTTCACGCTGCTGCAGGCGGCGCGGAGCTATTTCGAAGGATTATCAGACTCCCGCAAGGCGGCGTTCCGTTTCCACCATGTCTCCACGGACGAGGTCTATGGCGACCTTTCCCCGACCGACCCGGCATTCGAGGAGACAACCTCCTACGACCCAAGCTCGCCCTACTCCGCCTCCAAGGCGGCGTCGGACCATCTGGTGAGAGCCTGGGCGCGGACCTACGGTCTGCCAGTCGTGCTGACCAACTGCTCCAACAATTACGGGCCGTACCAGTTTCCGGAAAAGCTGATCCCGGTCGTCATCCTGAAGGCGCTGCACGGCGAGGCGATCCCGGTCTACGGCACTGGCGACAATGTGCGGGACTGGCTTTACGTGGACGACCATGCGGATGCGCTGCTGACCGTTCTGGAAAAAGGCGCGCTGGGCGAGACCTACAATATTGGCGGCAACAATGAGCGGACCAACCTGGAGCTCGTCCAGACCATCTGCGACCTGATGGGCCGTCACCTGCAAAACGTGGACCGCGACTTCAAGGAACTGATCACCTTCGTGACCGACCGTCCGGGCCATGACCGCCGCTACGCCATCAATGCGTCGAAGATCGAAAACGACCTCGGCTGGACACCGTCTGTCACCTTCGACGAAGGGTTCGACAAGACCATTGCCTGGTATCTCGACAATGAATGGTGGTGGCGTCCGCTGGTCAAGGACGGGGCATTCGGCGACAGGCTCGGGCTGAAATCGTGAGACTGCTCGTCATCGGCAAGACCGGGCAGCTCGCCCAGGCTTTGGCGCGCGAGGCATCCGAACAAGGGTTAGATGCTGTTTTCCTCGACCGGGAGGCTTGCGATCTCTCCTGGCCAGAAGACCGTTTGGAGGCCGCGCTGTTGGAGCCGATGCGTACCGCCGACGCGGTCATCATCGCCGCCGCCTACACGGCCGTGGACAAGGCGGAAGAGGACGAAGACACGGCGATGGCCGTGAACGGCCGTGCGCCTGGCTCTATCGCGAAACTCACAGCGCAACACGACCTGCCGCTGGTCCATGTGTCCACCGACTATGTCTTCGCCGGAACCGCGACCACGCCCTACAAGACGGACGACCCCGTCGACCCGCTCAACACTTACGGCCGGTCCAAGGAAGCGGGTGAGCGGGCCGTTCTGGCGGCGAACCCCCGCAGCGCGGTGCTCCGCACCTCCTGGGTCTATGACGGCACGAACGGCAACTTCGCCACGACCATGCTCCGGCTTGCTGAGAGCCGTGACACGCTGAACGTGGTGGACGACCAGATCGGACGCCCGACCTATGCGCGCGACCTCGCCCGTGCCTGTCTTGCGGCGGCGCGCCGCCTTGCATCGGATGAAGACGCCCCGACGGGCCTGTTCCACGTTTCCAACACGGGTGAGCCCGTCAGTTGGGCCGGGTTCGCGCGCGCCATTTTCAAAGCGGCCGGCGTGGACGGGACCGAAGTCGCCGGCATTCCGTCGCGCGACTACCCCACGCCCGCCCCGCGTCCGGCCTGGTCTGTCATGGACACGGAGCGCTTCGAAACGGCGTTCGGGACGGACCTGCCCGATTGGCGCGACGGGTTGCGGCGCGCCATGGCGGAACGCCGGACCGCGTAAGCCCGAACAATTGTTGCGGGGCGCGTGGCAGGACTCGCAACCGTCTGCGTCTGTGATAAGGCTTTGCCAGAAGACCCGCGCCCCAAGGCCTGCCACCCGTTTTGCCAGAAAGCCCCATGCTCCAGAACCAGACCATCGCCGTCACCGTGCCTTGCTACAACGAGGTCACGAAGATCGCCGCCGTGATCGACACCATGCCCGACTTCGTCGATGCCATTATCGTGGTGGACGATGTCAGCTCCGACGGAACCTACGAGTTGCTGCTGGAGGCCGAAGCGGCGAACGAGCGCCTGACCGTCATCCGCCACGAGAAGAATGGCGGCGTCGGGGCGGGCATCGTGACGGGCTACAAGCATTGCCGCGATGCGGGTTACGACGTTACGGTCGTCATGGCGGGCGACGGGCAGATGGACCCGGAGGACCTGCCCGGCCTCGTTCAGCCGATCCTCGACGACAAGGCCGACTATGTGAAGGGCAACCGCTTCTTCACCGAGCTCGGCCTGAAGGACATTCCCAAGAAGCGACTGTTCGGCAACCTGATCCTCTCCGCCCTGACAAAGATCGCGTCCGGCTACTGGCACGTCTCCGATACGCAGTGCGGCTACACGGCCATCAATCTGAAGGCGTTGAAGGCCGTGGATTGGGACGAATGCTATCCGCGCTACGGGTGCCCGAACGATTATCTGACGCGTCTGAATATCTCCAACATGCGCGTGGCCGAACGTCCCGTGAAGCCGGTCTACGGCCCGAATTGGGGGTCCAAGATGAAGATCACCCGTATCATCGGGCCGATGCTCGGCCTGCTCCTGAAGCTCACGGGTGTGCGGCTCTACAAGAAGTACATCTTCATGAACGGCCACCCGCTCGTCTTCTACGTGCTGTTCGGGATGCTCTTTCTGCTGGCAGCGCTGTTCTTCGTCATCCGGGTGCTTTGGGTGCTCTTCGCCACAGGGGACGCACCACTCGTCAGCCTGATCCTCGGCGGGCTGTTCTTCGTCTCTGGACTTCAATTCCTGCTCAGCGCCTTCTCCCTCGATCATCAGGAGAACGAGCATCTGAGCATCCGGCTCTAGCCTGTGAGCCTGCTGCGCCCCGTCTTCGCCGTCTGCCGCTGGTTCGCCCGCGGCCTCATGGCGCTCGGCTACCGCAAGCGGGTCGGCATAGACCCGCTTGTCGCGGCGGCGCTCTATCTGTTCCCGCAGAAGATCCTGCGCATCAATGGCATGACGCCCTGGCCCGTGGATTTCCGTTCCAAGGTCACCTTCCCGCAGCGCATCACCGTCGGCGAATTCTGTTTTCCCGGCCTGTCTCCGGGGTGCTATATCCAGGGCAAGAACGGCATACGCTTCGGCGACAATGTCCGCCTCGGCCCGAATGTGGGCATCGTCAGCGCCAACCACTCCCTGCAGGACTATGAAGAGCACATTCCGACCGATCCCATAGAGATCGGCGACAATGTCTGGATCGGCATGAACTCGGTCGTCATGCCGGGCGTGACCATCGGCGACAATGTCGTCATCGGGGCGGGGTCGGTCGTCACGAAGGACATCCCGCCCAACAGCATCGCGGTCGGCAATCCGTGCCGCGTGAAAGCCGACAAGCCGCCCTATGAAGGCGTGCCGCGCCTGCGGACCTACGGACCGGAAACCCTGACCGAGTAGCATGGCGGATCAGGCCGAGACCTCCCCGAGTTGGAAGCGAGCTGCGCTGCGCGCTGCCAAGATCGCCTGGCTCGCCCTCGTCATTGCCGGGCTCTGGTGGTTCGTTTCCACCTACGATCTGCGGAGCCTGCTGGAGACGCAGACACTGGGGACGGCGGCTCTGGCCGTCATGCTCGTCATGCTGGCCCATGCAGGCGTGCTGTTGACGCAAAGAGAGGCCATCCGCGCGCACGGCGCGGACGTCACCCTGCCGCGCAACGCTCGCATCTTCAATCTGACGAATCTGTCCAAATATGTGCCGCTGTCCGGGGCGAACCTCGTCGTGAACGCCGTCCTAATCCGGGGGCTTGGCCTGTCCAACCGCGAGGCCGGAACGGCGTTGTTGTTGCTGACATACTGGACCGTCCTGGGGGCGTTCGTCTTCGGCGGGGTGGCGGCGGGGATGATCATCGGCCTGCCCTGGACCTGGAGCGCGGTCCTCTCTCTTCTCGGCTGGGCCGTGGCCCTGCGCATCGCGCCGGAGCGCTGGGTCGGCATCAGGGCGCAATACAGCGTCTGGCGGGTCATTCTCGGCCAGGCCCTGATCTGGTTCGGCTACGGCGCGGCTTTCGCGCTGGTTCTCCGCCTTCCGGGCGATGGATGGACGGCGATGCTGACCTACGGCTCGGCCTACGACCTGTCCTTCGGCGCCGGCATGCTCGCCGTCTTCGCACCCTCCGGCATCGGGGTGCGCGAGGCCGTCACCACGCTGTTCATCGGCAACCGGGACGCCGCCGACATCCTGGCCGCGACGATCTATTTGCGCGGGCTGATACTCGTCGCGGACTTGCTGGTCTTTGGCATGTTCTGGATCCGGGACCGGATCGCGAGGCCCGCCCAATAGGCAAAAGCCAGCAGGAACACCGCCCACATCGCCACGGCGATCCAGACCGCAGGCCACAAACCGCGCGGCGCGTAGCGGAGCACGACCGTCTGCGCCCCGTTCGGAAGGTCGACCCCGATGAAATCGTAGTTGGCGCGGAACGGCCGCACGGGCGAACCGTCGACGGTCGCTTTC
>CAYULR010000003.1:1618-25863 GCA_964445685.1 uncultured Algimonas sp. | reverse complement strand
CCATCCCCGGTTATACGTGTCGCCCACGACCAGAAAGCCAGCCGCAGCCGTTCCGTCGTTCACATCGATGGCGATGTCGATCCGTCCGGGCGTTTCCGTAACGATGGTGGCTGAGCCCGCTTGTCCGCCCGCAGCCGGACAGGCTTCGCGCATCACGATCTTGGTGAAGTCGGGGCGTTCCTGCTCCACGCGTGCCAACAGGTCGGCGTCCGCAACGGTCTCGCAAGCCGTCGGCATGTGGACCCGGCCGCGATAGTCGAGGGTCTCGTAGATGCCGAGCCCATCGTTGAACCGCTTCGCCAGCCTGGGCCGGGGGAGGTTCGTATCGGGCTTGCGCACGAGCAGATCGGTCGCGAGGCTCATGATCTTCGGGTTCTCTCCGTCCCGCTGGACCCAGTCCCGGCCCGTCCGTTCTGAATAGGTCGCGATCCGTACAGGAGCCCCGGAGGCGCTCACTCTTATGACGAGACGGTCCGGAGACAGGGTTGTCTCTTCCGGAAAGTCCCAGCCATAGACCAAGTGCCCGTTCACACCGGTTTCGAGGCGGTTCCGCCCGAGGCTGGTGGAGACAAGCGCCTCTCCGGTCGATTCCAGCGCGACGTCGATCTGCACGGTCGCAGCGTCGGGAACATCGTGGAAGCGCAGCTCGAACCGGTGGGGTTGCAGGCTTCCCGTCACGTCCAGGAACTGGGTGACGGAAGCCCCGTCGGGCAGGTCGATGCCGTCTTTGACGTTCCGTGGCATCAGCACGCTGTCATAGGCCGAGTCCAGGACGCGCGAGGTTGGAAGATCGGTGATGTACTTCACGCCCATCAGCGTGAGGAAGGGGTGGGTCAGGTCGGTCCGCTGCGGCGGGTAGATATATTGCGACGCCGCGAAATGGTCTGGGAAGTCGGGAGAGAACGCCTTGAAGACCTCGCGCGTCCGGCCATTGTAGAAACCGCGAAACGCAAGGGAACGCAGACCGTAGGGCAGATGGGCGTGTCCGAGCAGCGTGGTTCCCAATGGCAGGATTTTCCCGTCGCCCTGCTCTTCCTTCAGCCAGCTCGTCGCCGCCGTTTCCGGGAAATAGTTCTCGGCCGCGCTGGTCCTGTTGACGCCTGCGGACACGGAAAGAAGATCATAGAGCGTGACCATCAAGGCCGCCACGACCGTCAACCCTGCAAGCTGTGTGGAAGATAGCGTCGTGCCCGGAGCCCCGGAAGCGACTGAGCGGGCCTTCGGCAGCAGACGGCTCGCCCCGTACAGCATCAGCCCGACTAGCATCAGCACTGGAAACCAGGTCAGGGCGTGCAAGGAGGGAATTACGCTCTCCGAGGCTTCCGCGAGCTTCGGATAGATCGCGTAGAGATGCCTTGCATAGAGCACCGTGGCCACGACCCCGATCAGCAGCGCCAAGATGCGCACAAGCCTGGGCAGGCGGTCCGTCAATTGCGTCTGGACCCCGTAGGCCGAGACGATCGCGACGCAGATGATCCACATATAGAGGTGGGTGTAGGCCCTGATCCCGGAAAGGATGGGCAGCTGGCCGAGCGTGCGGGCGTACAGGCCGTAAAGGCTGAATATAATGATCGTGTAGGCCGTCAGGCCGAGCAGGAAAAACGCCGCGCGGCGGTAGTGCCGGACCGTGAATACAGCGCCGAAGAGAAGAACGCTGGTCGCAAGACCGAAATAGTTCACGTCGAAGAACCAACCGACGCGGACCTTGTCGATCATGTCGGACGGCGCGTCCCCGAAGGCGCGCGGCAGGTAGCCGAGAAGTGCGGCGCGCTTGTTGAGCCCCCACTCCGCATAGAATCCCGTGCGGCTTTCCACGTCGAGCCCCTCGCCCGACAGGAAGGTGTTCCAGCCTTCGATCAGGAACGGCAAGGACAGCAGCAAAGTGACACCCAGCGACGCGGTACCAATCACGACGGGACGGACAATGGACCGCCTGCGCGTTACGGCGGCGATGACTTCCATTCCGGCGAATGCCGCCAGGAACATGGCCGCCGTCAGCATTCCCGGCGGATAGGGGGATGTGAGCAGAAGGTAGGCCGACAGAGTGACCGGGAAAAAGAGCCAGAAGCGTGACGTCAGGAAGAGCCGCCTGATGCCCCACATGATCAGCACGGCGAGGAACATCTGGTCCGACATGGGAATGCCGAGCGCGGTCAGGCTTCCGCTGGAAAAGACCAGCATGACGACGCCCCAGAGGGCGGCCAGCGGGTGCAGGCCGTAGCTTCTCAGCACATCGAAGAAGGCCAGGCCCGCGAGGCTGACCAACAGGACCAGGTAAACCGTGTAGCCCGCCGGCGCGCCCAGCAGCACCCCCAGGCCAAGCAGGACCGGATTGCTACCGTAATGCGTCATGTTGAAGAAGAACGGCGTGCCGTTGCCCATCAGGCGGGTGTGGACCGGCACCGTGCCCTCGCGCAGGCTTTCCACCAGATAGGCATAGGTCGGGTGAACATAGTCGAACTGGTCGCTCGGAATGTTGCTGCCGATCGCGAAGTCCTCCGGCCGGACCGAGTTCCACGGCGCGTAGGCATAGATCAGGTCCAAGGGCGCTATGGCCGCGAAGCCCAATATTCCGGGAAGATGCAGAACAAGCCCGCTCAGGATGATCGCGATCACCGCCATGGCCCACGGCAGGGTCGTCCTGCCTTCGTTCGGCACGCATGGGAGCGGACGTTCGGACGGACGCAGCAACTTCGGAAAACGGATCATGAAAGCCCGGCCTTCCCCTCGCGTCGAGTTCGTTCCCAACCGGCCCAATAGCGGTCCAGCCGTCTTCATCGTCATAAGCCCGCCGCCTCCCCTGTCCAGACAACACAGGATAGAAGAGACCCGATCCGAAGTGGACAGACGGGACCCCGCTCCCCTACTCTTCGCCTATGTCAGACGACCAGAAGACCAAGCCCCGCAAGGGTATCATCCTGGCCGGAGGGTCCGGCACGCGCCTGCATCCCTCGACCATCTCCGTATCCAAACAGCTCATGCCGGTCTTCGACAAGCCCATGATCTACTATCCGCTCAGCGTGATGATGCAGGCGGGAATGCGCGAGATCCTGGTCATCACCACGCCCGACGATGCGGGCGCTTTCCGGAAGCTTCTGGGATCGGGAGCGCAATGGGGCATCGACATCCAGTACGCCCAGCAGCCCAAGCCCGAAGGTCTGGCCCAAGCCCTGATCATTGCGGAAGAGTTCCTCGACGGCGCGCCAAGCGCCTTGATCCTGGGCGACAATCTCTTCTTCGGTCAAGCGTTCGACGACGCTGTCGCCACCGCGGCTCAACGGACGGAAGGTGCGACCGTTTTCGGATACCGCGTCAGCAATCCCAGCGCCTACGGCGTCGTCGGCTTCGATGCCGATGGCCGCGCGAACGTTCTGATTGAAAAGCCCAAAGACCCGCCATCGGACTACGCGGTGACGGGGCTTTATTTCTACGACACGGATGCGTCCGCGTTCGCCAAGCAGGTCGAACCTTCGGCCCGGGGCGAGTTGGAGATCACCACGCTCAACATGATGTATCTGGAGCGCGGGCGCTTGCAGGTCGAGACACTGTCGGACGGCACGACCTGGCTGGACACGGGCACGCACCGCTCACTTCTCCAGGCGGCCCAGTTCGTCAGCGTCTTGGAAGAACGCCAAGGCATCCGCATCTGCTGCCCCGAAGTCGTTGCGTTCCGCAAGGGCTGGATCGACCGGAACACGTTGCTCGACCTCGCAGAGTCCCTGAAGAAGAGCGGCTACGGCGACTATCTTGCGCGGGTCGCTAACGGTCCACAGGGGTGAGCTCGATCCCGGCAATGACCGATTCGGGTTCGGTGTAGCCCACGCGTGGTACACGGCGCAGGATGCGCGTGCCGTCGTCGAGAACCAGCGTGATGTCGACGGCATAGTAGCCGATGCGCGTGCGCGACTCCGCCTGGGCGAAGCGGAACTCCGTCTCGGGATCCAGCAACGCCGCCGTCCACTGCAACCGCCCGCCATCGAACACCCACGTGCCTGTCGGGTTCTGCGCCGGGTTGATGTTGCGAAGGTAACGCAGCGACTGCGTCATGGCGTGATTTTCGAGGCTTGCCTGATGCAGCCTCTGCGACAGGCGCTGAACCTCGAACTGGGTTTGCAGCAGGGGGACGATCCCGACCGACAGCACCGTCAGTGCAACGATGACTTCGATCGTGCTGAAGCCTTCATCGCGTCCAGCCGCCCGCCGAGCGGCCAGCCGCGCCCAAAGCTTGCGGCCCAGCCGGCGCATCAGCGTTCGATGACGACCGGGCTGCGGGTGACTACGACGGGCGTGTTCTCGCGGATGGTCAGCGTCTCGCCTGCTTCTTCGCGCCGGGTGAAGCTGTCGTTCACGACACTTGAGAACGTATCCACGGCACGGGCGCGGTCTTCGGCGGTGTCGAGGATATAAGGCGTGATCATGACCAGCAGGATCGTATCGCTGTTGCGCAGCGTCTCCGTGCTGAAGAGACGTCCGATGACGGGAACGTCCTTGAGGAAGGGCACGCCGGAGCCGCCTTCCGTGAATCGGTTCTCGATCAGTCCACCCAAGATCGCCGACTGGCCGTCCTGCAAGGTCAGCTGCGAAGTGATGCTGCGGTTGGAGATGATGGGCGAACCGATGGACTGGTTCGGGTTGTCTTCGGCCGAGGAGACTTCCTGCGAGATTTCCAGGTCGATCCGGTCCGCCGACAGGACGATGGGCGCCACGTCGAGGATGATACCCGTCTGGCGGTATTCCACCGACTGGAGGATGTCGGACGTTCCGCCGATCTGAGTCGGCGCGGCCGTCTGGCTCGTGATAATCGGGACTTCCGTACCGACGGAGATGGAGGCGCCTGCCCCCGACTTGGTCACGACGCGCGGCGTGGACAGGACCTGGATCAGATTGTTGTCGGAGAACGCCCCGAAATCGACCGTCACGTCACCGGATTGGTACGTGCCGCTTAGCCCGCCCGTGGCAAGACCCAGACCGCCCCGGGTTCCGATGGAAAAGCCCCTGGAGCCGATCTGGTTGAGCAGGAACTCCACGCCGGACAGCGTGTTGGCCGTGAGGGTGATCTCGGCGATCGTCACTTCGATCAGGACTTCCGGCGGCGGGGTGTCGATCTGGCGCAGCAGGGCGAGCGTGTCCTGGTACTGATCGTCGGTCGCGTTGAAGATGATGCGGTTGCTCTGCTCGTCTGGAACGAAACCGGCTTGGCTGATCGATCCGGATTGCGCCGCATCGACTTCGACATCGCCGTCCGGCGTGCTGGAGACGACGGCGACCTGCTGCGGTGCCAGACCCGGACCGCTGGCGTCGGACTCGCCCGGTCGGTCGAGCACGCTGGAGATCAGTTGGATCAGCTCGCTCGCGCGGTAATATTGCGCCTGGTAGATGCGCGGGCTCTGGATTTCCTCGTTGCGGACGGCCGCCTGGTCCAGGCGCAGGGCCGTCTGCACGGCGTAGTCCAGCATGCTCTGGTCGCTGGCGAAGATCACGAGCTGGTTCGTGAAGGGGATCGTGCGCAGTGTGATCGGACGGGTCGAAGAGGGGTTCGACGTGACGGAATAGCCTTCCGTCTGAAGTAGGGTGAAGACGCTCTGCGCCAACTCGCCGACTTCCCAGTTTTCGACCCGGATCGTCGCGACGGACTGTCCGCCGAAGCGCAGCTCGTCCATCTGGTTGATGATCGACAGGGCCCGGTCGACGTCGGCGGGCAGACCCGTCAGCGTCATTGTGTTGGCCGCCGGGTTCGGGCGCACGACAAGCGAGCCTTCTTCCGGGAAGGACTGATTCAGGATCTGGGTCATCTCGTCGGCCGAGATAGCGAACAGGTCGACGAACTGCACGACCGGGCGGAGGCCCGTCGGCACGGAACGGCGGGCACGCGAGCGGATGAAGCGCGGTGCCTGCTGGCGCAGCTCGTCTTCGAGCACCACACGGAGCTGTCCTTCATCGTCCATGTAGACGGCGACGCCGTAGGTCTCGAGCGCGGCGATCGCGGATTCGTACAGGTCCATCTGGCGGATATCGTTGGTGGAACGGAACGCCACGACCGAGTCCATCTCAGACACACTCGGCCCCAGCACAAAGCCCAGGCCCAGAATTTCACCGAAAACGGAATTCACGAACTCCGGCACGCTCTGCGGCGGCAGGGCGACCGTCAGCCGTTCGTCGCCCAGGCGGGGGCGCTTCGTACCGACACCGCCGGCAAGCCGGGGGGCCGCCGACCCGATACGCGGGACGGTCCGGGTTTGAACACTCGTGCCGCTTGTCTGCGGAACGAGGGACGGCGTCGCACCGGCCGATGCGCCAGAGGCGGCGTCCGGGTTCTTCACGACCGTTCCCATGGACCCAGTCGCGCTGGACACATTCGCGCCGGTCAGGCTCGTCTCTCCCCCCGGGTTTGAACCCGGAGTCGTCTGGCAAGCGGACAGCAACAGACCGAGGGCGAAAGCGCCGCACAGGCTGGAACCACGAAGCAAACCTTGTTTCATTGGTCGGTCTTTCCCCTTGGACATTCTCATTCCCCTGCTGCCGCGCCGGGAACGGAACGACCGAACAATAGGATTTCTTCTTCCGCGCCGTCTTCGCTGCGGAACAGGATTTCAGACAGGCCGAGACGCTCGACACGGTAGCCGGACACGACATCACCTTCGGCAAAGCTGATACCCCCGAAGGCGTAGGCCGTGATCTGGCCGTCCTTCACGACGATGGCGAAGGGTCGCGGGATCACCCCGGCGATCGGGCCGGTGTCGGGCGCATCGCCGCCCGCTGCGGCCTGTGCGGCTTCTCTTTCGCGCGCCATGACATCCTCGAACATGGACAGTCCTTCGAGTTGCGTCAGCGCCGGTTTCGTTTCGTCGCGCGACAAGGCGGGGAGCGGACGCTCCAGACCTGCTATCTGGCCCGCATCGTCACCCCGGTCCAGCGTGGACGCCAGGGCAAGCACAGCTGCGACGCCCGCCGCGATCAAAGCGAACCGCAGAAGCGTCTTGTCGCCAAACCTCAAAACCGGATCGATCACGAAGCCTCTCCGGGCTGGACCAGGGCATGGGCGCGGACCCGCAGAAGCAGTTGCTGGGACGACAGCCAGCGCAGGGAGTCGACATCCATCGCGACCTCGTTGCTGTCCAAACCGTTCAGGCACCGCGCCATGACGAGAAGGCTGCCCCGCATGCGCAGATTGGCTTCCAGAACGACCAGCCCCGCCAGATCTTCGGCCGGGCGGTTTTCCATGTCGACCACGACCTGTTCCGCCTCGCAGCGTCCCAAAATGGAGATCAGCTCGGACTCGAACTGCGCCTCGTTCAGACCGATCGTCTCGGCGCGCAGGAAGCCCTTTTCAAAGTCGGACTGGCGCACTCTGGCGCGTTCGACCAGCTGGTCGGGATCGTCCGAGGATTCGATGGCCCGGAGTTGCGCCAACTCGGAACGCAAGGTCTCGCGCTCTGCGGACAGGGCCGCATTCGCGCTCGACACGCGGTCGAAGACGAAGATCAGCGCAATAATGCCCAGAACCGCCAGACCCCGTAGGGCGAGCGGGGAAAGCTCCAGCTTGTCAGACAGGGACTTCGCCATCAGCTGCGCCCTCCGCCAGGCGCGGGAATGCGGGCTTCCAGCGTCCACTCGTTGCGGCGCGTGGCCCTGGCAATCGTGACGTCGGACAGGGTCGGGTCGGCTTCGAGCTGCCGCACCCAGGACACCGTGTCGAAATCCTGCGCCGTCGTGCGGAAATCCATCACGACCTCGCCGTCCAGAACGCTGAGCCTGCGCACTTCGCCGTCCAGAGCGTCCACCATCGACAGGGTCGTGGCCAAGGAGGGCAGGACCGGCGCGTTGAGGTCGAGCCCGGCATAGTCAGACAGGCGCGATTGCATCCGGCGCAGTTCCGCCGCGGCCGCGCGCTTATCGGTCAGCTGCGCCCGCAGCGTCTCGACCTCGGAGCGGGTCTGGCGGGCATCAATGGTCGAAGCGGCCAGATGAGTGAAGATGTAGGCCGCAACCGGCAGCAGGATGACGGCCGCCCAGCCCATCTTGGCGCGGGCCGGAATGGCCGCCAAGCGCGACACGGCCGGAACGCTCGACCGGGCCTTGACCAGCCGGTCCGGCGCAAAGCCCTGGACGGCGACAGTCGGAACATCGCCGACGGGCCGGCCAGCTCCCGATCCTGCCAGGAAGAGGCGCCAATCCGCCATGGTCGGCATGGCAGGCCACCAGCGAGACTGGTGCAGACGCCCGGCCTGCCAGATCTGGCCTTCATATCCGTCGATGCTTTCGACCAGCAGCAGGCCGTCCTTGCCCTCGACCCCGACGGATTCGGGCACGGCGAACTGACCTGGAAGCCCGCTGCGCGCCGTCGCGTTGGCCACATCCCAGGTCCAGGCCGCGAAGCCGTCGCCGGAGGGCTGCAGGTAGAGACCCGGATCGGAGAAGGGCGAGTTGATCCGCGCCTGAAGCTCGGCCGCCTTGCGCCGTTTCGCAGACGACATGTCGGGATTGGAATCTATCCGTTCGAACGCGCACAGAGCGCGGGACAGCACCAGTGTCTGCGGTTTCGTCCAGTCCATTGCGGACGGCTCACCCAGACGCTCGGCTGGCCCGGTCTTGCCAAGGATATGTATGGAAGATGACATGTCGTGATCAGCGAAAGTGGTGGACCTATCCGGTTTCCAGTGCGCGGATAGCACTTGGAAAGCGCTGGCGATAGTCGTCCTTCAGCTCCTCTGCAGGCAGGTAACGCCGTGCGCGAACGGCATAGGGCAGCCCCGTTTCCTGTACGCGCGCATCCAGCTCGAACCGCAGGGCGCGGGCGGCTCCGCGCGGCAGAATGGTCACGGTGAAACGCTCTCCGCCGACGCCCAGCCCCTGCACCGGGCTGTAGAAGCCGTAATTCACCCGCGTCTCCACCCATTCCATTTCGAGGATTTGCGTCCCGGTCTCTCCGGCAAAGCCGCGGCCCAGAAGGAAGGTCTTGGCTTCCGGCGAAGCGATGCGGATATTGGGGACAAGGCCGACCCCGGCCGTGGTCAGTTCACGGAGCTTCTCGGGCGTCTTGCAAAGCTCCCAGCCACTCCAGGACGGGATGGAGCAGATTTCGACGGGGTCCTGAAGCCCTGACCTTTGAAGAATGCGCAACGAGCCGTCGCCCGACATGGCGACAGGCGTGCGTTCGGCGATATAGGCTTGCAGGTCCCTGACCGCCCTGTCTTTGCCGCCCGGCAGGTTCGCACGCTCGGCAATGAAACGGATATACTCGCTCTGGGTCTGGTTGAGGTCGATCTTAGTCGCTTCGTCCTGCACGACGACCAGCGCACGCGGCAGTTCCGCCGTCAGGTCGGCATAGGTCGGAGACCAGATGTAGGCCTTGGCGTCTGGGACCCAGAGGTTGTTGGGATTGCGCGCCATGTAGACGAAATCACTCAGCGATAGCGGATTGATCTGGCGTCCGTTCGTCTCCAGCAATCCCCGCCAGAGAACATCCTGCTCCAGCCGGTCATAGTCGATGGCCGTGTTCATGGCGGACTGGGTGAGGCGGGCTTCGGCGCGGGCGACCTCCACACGCTGCAGCCCCGTCGCCACGATGTAGGACAGGATCACCAGCACGGCGAGCGTCAAAGGCATGGCGAAGCCACGCTCATGGGGTTTGCGCGCCCTAGGGAACATCGAGAACGAACACGACTTCGGCCGTGTCCTCCCTGTAAGCCATCACGGCTTTCGGCACGAAGATGGCATCCGTCTGGCGGACGGCCTCGTTATCGGTGGACGGTGCCGGATAGGTTTGGACGAGCGCTTCGTCTTCGTTCAGATAAGCGAAACGCACGGCTGGATCGTACACGACCGGCCAGACCACTGTCTGGTTGTCCAGCGTCATCGCCATGCGCCGTCCGTCCGCCTCTTCGTTCCAATAGACGCTGACGGGGCGGATGGCCTGCTGGCGGCCCTCCATGAAGCGGGCGCTGAATTCGAACCGTTCCGGGGTCCCGCGAAATGCCGGTGGGCGGCTTTGCTCACGCTCGCGCCAGTCGCGCTCATTGTAGAAACCGGCCCGGCTGTCGTTCCTGGACAGCATGAAGCCCTCGGGCTGCAGAAGAGGGTCGATGTAGAGGCGGTCGAGAACGCTCTGGAGCTGAAGATCGATATAGAGACGGCTGCCCGTCATCTCCGAATGTTCGGCCAGGCGCTGATTGTGCTCGCGCGTCAGGCCGATCATTCCAGTCAAAGTCACGAGGAGGACCGACGAAATCGCGAGCACGACCAGCGCTTCCACAAGGGAGAAGCCGTCTTCGCGGGATGAGGCCTCACGCCGCATAGGTGATTTCGCACGTGTAGTAAGCGACCGTGAAACGGCGGATTTCACCGCCAAGACGGATTTCACCGGACGTGGGCAGGCATATGCCGTCGCGGTCCGCACTCGCATTGTCTTCGAACCAGATGGTCTGTCCGCCGCGTTCATGCGGGTGCGCGCGACGCGCCCTTTCGAAGAGAACGGGTTCGCCGAGGAACGTGGACTGCGCGCGCGTGGTGCGCACGATCTGCGACACCGTATCCTGCGCCGCGTCGATCCGGGCCGATTGCACGGCCTGGCGGACATTGATCCCGACGATCCCAGCCAGAGTGGACATGATCAGAAGGGCGACGATGACCTCGATCAGTGAAAAGCCCCGCTCCCGCGCTTCGGATGCGTGTCTAGCCTTCAATGTCGGCATTCAGGCCGTCCCCGCCGGGTGCGCCGTCCGCTCCGAGGGAGAAGACGCGCGGGCTGGCATAGACATCGTCGGCTGCCGGAGGCTGGTATTCGAACGGGCGTCCCCAGGCATCCGTGGGAATCGAGCCGTCCATGTAGGGACCGCGCCAGACATCGCCCGTGGAGCCGCGCTGCGTGAGAAGGGCAAGCCCTTCATCTGGCGTGGGGTAACGGCCGATGTCCATCTGCATCATGCCCAGAGAAGCTTTGATCTGCTTGGCCTGCGCCTGGGTGGAGACGACTTTGGAACGGTCGACGTGACCGGTCAGGCGCGGTCCGACGATTGCGGCCAAGCTTGCGATGATGGCCAAGGCGATCAGCACCTCCATCAGGGAGAAACCGTCTTCATTGCGGCGTTCCGCCGGCTCGGACGTCGTATTTCGCGATTTGAACATAGTGGACATGCCCCTTGCGTGTGTCGTTTTCTGTCTGGCGAATTAACGTATCGGTCCACTGCACGCAAACCACGCCGTCAGTCACAAGAGCCGCCCAGGATTACAATGCAGTGAGCCTATGGGCGGCTTACGTCAGCCCTGTGTCGTAGATGCTCGTCATGGCCGTCACGAGGGAAATGACGACGACCCCGACAATGGCCGAGATCAGCAGGATGGCTACGGGCTCCGCCAGCTTGCCCAAGCGCTGTGACCCGGACCGCACATTGCCGTCCAGAATGTCCGTGGCCAGCAGCAGCATCTCCCCCAGATTCCCGGCCTTTGTGCCGACGGCCACCAGGTTCAGCACGATGGGTTCCAGCCCCGGCACTTTGTCGAGCGCCTGTTCGAGCGTCATCCCTGCCCTGAGATCGCGCGCCACATCGTCGAAGCCCGCGCGGCTTTTCGCGCTGACGACGGCACTTCGCGCCAGGACAACGGCATCGAGGAGATTGGCGCGGGCGCTCAAGGAAAGCCCCACGGTCCGGGTCCAGTCGGCCAGCTCTTTCTTGCGCAGAAGTGGCCCCACGATCGGGATGGCAAATGCATAGCCCAGCAGTCGTTCCCGCCCGCGACGGTCCCGCAGCCCCCAGATGAGAGCGCCGACGGCCCCCGCGACACCCAGGAGCATGAGAAGCCCGTGGGTGCGTAGCCCTGCCGAGGCGGAAAAGACGATCTTGGGCAGCCCTGTCATCGTGTCGAGTTCATCCCCGATCATGCCTTCGAAGTTCGGGACCACGAATAGCAGCATGAAGAGGACGGCAAATATGCCGACAACCAGCAGGAAGGCGGGATATGTGAGCGCGCCGCGAAGGTCCGACTTCAAATCTTCTGCGAACTTCAGTTGCTCTGCGATGACATTGAGTGTTTGCGGCAGCTCTCCGGTCGCTTCCCCCAGCTTCACGAGGCTGGGGACCGATGCGGGGAGTTGCGGGAAGGTTTTTGCCAAGCCTTCCGAAAGGCTCATACCGGACCGGAGCAATGCGATCAGCTCGTCGAGCTGGTCTGCGATGATTTGGTGCCCGACGACACGCCGCAAACTGACCAGAGCGTCCAGCATGGGGATGCCCGACCGGATGAGCACCGCCAACTGTTGCATGAACTCGAAGAAGTCCTGGCTCTTCGGTTTGCGGGTCTTGAGCTTTCTGACCTGCGCGGTTTCTTCCGTCAGTTCGTAGACGACAATGTTCCGGTCGCTGAGCAGAGCGTGAGCCGAGGTCGCCCGCGCAGCTTGAATGCGGCCGCTGAGCTCTTCGCCCGTATCGGATACGCCTTTGTAACGGAAGTCGGGCACGTCCTAGCCTTTAGCGATGGCGCGGCGGCCGAACACGCGGGCGATCTCCGACAGGGACGACTCGCCCTGACCCACCTTCAGCAAGGCATCATCCAGCATGGACCGGTATCCGAATGTCTCCAGGACTTCGGGCTTCATCATGTCCCTCAGATCACCGGTCAGGCCCGCTTCGCTCATGGCGTGGATGTCGACGAGCTCGTACACGCCGATACGGCCAGAATAGCCTGAATTGTCGCAGTGACTGCACCCGACCGCTTCGCAGACCTGCGTTGGAGCGGGAATGTCGGTACCGCTTTTCGAAAGCTGCTTCACAAGGTCTTTGTCCGCGTCTGAGGCAGGACGTTTGCAGTGCTCGCACAGCTTTCGCAGGAGGCGCTGCCCCAAGACTCCGCGGAGCGCTGCGGAAAGCAGGAACGGCTCGACGCCGAGGTCGATCAGCCGCTCATAGGCTCCCACAGCGGAATTCGTGTGCAAGGTCGAGAAGACAAGGTGCCCGGTTAAAGCTGCTTGCACAGCGACTTCAGCGGTTTCGCGGTCGCGAATCTCTCCGACCATGATGACATCCGGGTCTTGCCGCAACATGGCCCGGAGACCGGATGCGAAGGTCAATCCGATTTCGGAGTGGACCTGCACTTGGTTGACGCCTTCGACGTCATACTCGACTGGGTCTTCGATCGTGATGATCTTGCTCTCGCTCCGGTCGAGATATTCGAGCGCTCTGTAGAGCGTTGTCGATTTACCGGAGCCCGTTGGGCCCGAAACGAGGAACATGCCGTTCGGCAGATCGATGAGGCGTTGGAAGCTAGTGAGGTTCTGCCCGCGCAGACCTAGGCTTTGCATATCCGGCAAGTCGGACTTCTTGCGAAGAAGGCGGATGACGATGCTCTCGCCGTCCGTTGCGGGTAGGGACGAAACCCGCAAGTCGATCTCTTCGCCAGCGACACGGATCGTCTGTCGGCCGTCCTGGGGAAGTCGGCGTTCGGAGATGTCCATTCCTGATAGGATCTTGATACGCGTGGAAACGCTGTCGAACATGCCGCGCGGGTGGCGCGCGGTTTCCGTGAGGACTCCGTCCACACGCAATCTAGTCTCGAAGAAGGTCTCGAATGGCTCGACGTGGATGTCCGAGGCGTTCCGGTCCAAGGCGAGATTGAACAGATTGTTCACGAAATCGATGACGGGCGCTTCTTCGGCGAGTTCCCGCAGCCGTGCCGTTGCGCCAGCATCGTCGGCATCCGACAGCTCTTCGGAGCGGCTCAACAGTTCCGCCGCAATCCGGTCGTGATCGTCGCTGGAGACAAGCCAAAGGTTCAGGGGGCCTGCATGCCTCCGCTGCGCTTCTTCCAAAGCCGAAGAGTCTGCGGGATCGACTAAAGCTATGTTCAGAGAGCTTGGATCGCCTTGCTCTTTCTCAGCACTGTCTGGCGTGAACCAGCACAGGCTTCTGTGCGCGACGATCCATTCTTGACTGAGTGAGAGCTGGGTCAGCGCAGCCTGTACGGCGTCGACTTGTGGAAGAGGCTGCGTTTGCGTCCCAACGCAAGGCAGTTGGTAGAAGCTGGACGATGCACGCAGCAGATCGCTCGGCCGGGCCAGTCCCAGCTTCAGGGCTGCGTCCGCGACGCTGACGGGAACGGCGGCCCGGAACGTCTCGATCTCGGAGACGGCGCTTGCATCAATGATGCGTTCCGAAACGAGATAATCTGCGAAGTCGAAGCTCATAAGGTCATTCAGCTGTGCTGCCGGACCTGTCTGGCCCTTCCGTCATTAGATGACATGCAGTCAGCCAAAAAAAAAGGGCCGCAAAGCGGCCCTTTCTCAGATGGTTCGGAAGGAACGACTTAGTTGTCGTCGCCGTCCTGGCCGAGGCCCGTACCGTTACCGAACGGCGTCACGATGGACGCAGCCGGGGAAGACATCAGACGGTCGCAGTCGAGCGTCGTGTCGTCGGCGGTGACGAACAGGAAGGTGAAGTCGGCGCGGCCGTAGTTGCCGAAGGCAGCTGTCAGCGTTGCGTCGGTGATGACGAGCTCGCTGTCGGTCTCTGCCGGCGTGATGCGCTCCGTACCGGCTGTGACGCCAGCGGAGGAGTTCGTCATCGTGGCGAAGACGCCTTGTGCAACTGCGTCTGCGAAGTTCGTGACGCGGAAGACGTTACGACGGGTTGCGGACGTGTCGCCGACCCAGTCGAAGTTACCGCACTCACCACCTTCGTAGTTCAGCGTGTCGAGTGCACCACCGTTCGGCAGCACGACGACTTCGTCTGTCAGGCCAACGTTGGAGAAGTCGACAGTCGCGGAAGACGCGACAGGCTGTGTCGGCTCGACAGTTTCGCCACCCGTGATTTCGATACGGATTTCGGAAACGTTGGCTGCAAGGCCAGCGGCCGTGTAGTCCAGAGCGTTGGCCGGAGCAGCTGCGTCGAAGTCAACCTGGTTTGCACCGTTAATGTTGATGCCTTCGATGCCATCAGTCTGGTCGACCGTGACCGTGAACTCAACGTCGTTGACTTCGTTGAACGGGTTGACCGTGTCCAGTGCGCCTGCGCCGCCGGTACCGGCGTCGGACAGGTTGGCGTAGATGGCCAGACCGGAGTTGCTCGGGTCGCCTGCCAGCGTGATCGTACCGATGGAAGCTTCCGTTGCGGTGTCGTTGCTGCCCAGAGGCTGGTCGGTTGCCGTCGAGAAGTCTTCAAAGTCGGAAGCGACCGTGAGGAACGAGTCTTGGTCGGTCGGTGCCGGGCCAGGAAGAACGTCGGTTGCGATCGTTGCGCGGAACGCTTCGACACAAGTCACAGCGTTTTCGCGCTGTTGCATTGCACCAATGGAGTCGACGAGGAAGGCGGAACCTTCTTCGATCGGCGTGCCGGCTTCGGTGCGCAGCGAGACCTGGAACGTCACAGGTGTCGTACAGTCGGTGACGACCGGGACAGCAACGCGGAAGTCCGAACCACCAGTCGTGGCGGAGGACAGGAAGCGAACGGCGTCGTCGCCAGCTTCACCCGTACGGTCGGAACCGTCGAACTGAACAGTCGTACCGGAGAAGTCGATGGCGTTACCCGACGGGCCGTCGCCTTCGCCGTCCAGCAGGTCGTCAGCAACGATGTTGCGTGCGAACTCACCACCAATGACGCGAACGCCGATGATGTAGTTACCAGCAGCAGCGATGTCGGCGTCCGTGCGGACGTCCAGGACGAACAGACCGGCGTTTGCGCCAGCGGTCGTGACGTTGTTGCCTTCGAGGGCCAGACCAACCGGACCGACGATCGCGGTGGCGATGTTTGTGCCAGTGACGGGCTGGTTAGCAGTGTCGCCGAGTTCGACGTCGAGGGCGGCAGCATTGCCGGCCATCAGTGCGGCCACAGCGGTGCCCGCGAGGAGTTTACGGAATTTCATGATGTCTCCTAGTCAATTCCATTGTTTCAACGGGAAACCGGTAGTGGCCCCAAACAGAACGCAAGCCTCATCGAGCTTACCCCCAGCCGTGCACTAGCCAAGGCACCCCTGACCGTCAAACTCATTTTTGCAGATGAATCACTGCCCGTTGCATATCGGCAACAGGGTTGTTTACGCTGCGTTAAGGTTTGAAGGCCGTTCGGGTCAAGTGACTTCTCTTTCACGAGGAACGGAAGCCGTCTTCCTTCGGGGTTTCATCTTCAACGCCGTGCGCTCCACCCCGTGCCAGGATGCCCAGGCCAGGACCCATGTGATCGCCGTGACAAGGATGACATCGATCCAGATGTTGGACAGCGCCTCTACGCCCAGACTTGCCAGAAGCGCTTGCTGCACGGGAAAGGCATAGAGGTAGAGCCCGTAGGAATAGTCTCCGCGCCGCGTGATCCAGCGCAGGCCGAACGTCCGCTTTACGCGGAACGCTACGAAAAGGCAGGCATAGGGCAGCAGCGCCATCAGCGCGACAGACTGCGCGACCGTCCCTTCCGGCCTCCAGAGCGCGACGACGGCCACGCCAATGATCAAGGGCACCCAGGTGACACGGTCCTCCAGGCGGTAGAGCGCGAACAGAGTACCGATCCAGAAATAGCTCATCCGTTCGGCGGCAAAGATCCAGTTGGTGCCGTGCGCGACCCAGGGCGCGTGGCTTTCAGACGGCCAAGTCTGCGCCCAGAGGTCGAAACCGATCCAGAAAGCGATCAGGGCCAGGGCGAGCCCCGTCCCGATCATCCGGACATTCTTTGACAGCGCCAACAAGGGCAGCAGCAGATATGCGGCGAATTCCACCGGCAGCGTCCAGAGCGAGCCGTTCACCGCACGCGGATAGGGAAGGCCCTGGAAGACGCCCGGCAACTCGAAGAAGGGCTCCAGCCAGATATTCCTGAAATAGGCCTTGAAAAACGGGTTGGAGACATAGTCCGACCAGGAGAGCGTCGTGTAGAGCGGCCCGAGGACCAGCGCCGTCAACAGAACGCAGACGATCAGCGCGGGAAAGATGCGCAGGCTCCGCCGCGCCAGATAACGCCATGGATCCGGGTCGCGCTGCCAGGACAGGGCGACGAGGTAACCGGAGACGACGAAGAATATCTTCACCCCGATCGACTGAACGGAATCGCCGAGCAGCCGCGGAGCGGCCTGCCCCGTCAGGACGAGGCCGTGCCCCCAGATCACGAGCAGCGCCGCGACGAGGCGGATTTCGTCGAACGTATTGTCGTGGCTTGCGGCGGGACTCACGTCGCGGACAAAGGGGTGATGACGGGCTCGCCAGCCGTGAGGTCGACCAGCCCGGTCGGCAGCGGTTCGTCCACGAGGCCGACCTTGAAGACCAACCCGTCCAGCACGCGGTGCATGTAGGACATCTCCCCGGCCTCTTCGCGGGTCACGCCGCCATTGACGAAATAGGTGCCCGGCACGAGGTCGCAACGGAACGGGAAACGGACCGACACGGACTGGCGCGCGCGCCCCCGCGGCCCGCGGCGGGGGCGGGGGCGGGGCGTCGTCGCCCCGGCGATCTCCACCCCGCCCGTCTCTTTGACCAGCATGCCGAAGCCCACCTCCTGGGCGGCTTCGGTGAACGCGACGGTGTAGCGGATTTCGTAGCGGTCGCCGAGGACGAGCTGGTTCACAGGGCTGCCGTCCGGCGTGGTGATCGCCATGTCGGAGATGGCCGCGCCCTTGGGTTCGTACTCCACGACGGATTGCGACACGAGGCCGGCGTTGAAGCTAGCAGCTGGACTGTCCTTGCGCCCGACCGGAGCTGGCTGAGCGCCCCGCTTGAGCCCCTCAGCCCCCGGCGTTGCGACTTCCACGCCGCCCCGGATGCGCTCACGCACGAGATGGGCCGAAGCCGCATCGGAATTGAGCAAGCGCTGATACTGTCCGACCACATGTTTGGGCGACCCCATGGCCAGCATCTCTCCGCCGTCCAGCAAGATGGCGCGCGAACAGAGCTGGATGACGCTGCCCGGCGCGTGGGAGACGAACAGCACGGTCGCGCCGGAAGCCTGGATCTGTTCGATGCGGGCGAAGCATTTGCGCTGGAAGGCCTCGTCGCCCACCGCCAGTGCTTCATCCACGACAAGAATGTCCGGGTCCGTGTTGATGGCCGTCGCGAAGGCGAGCCGCACGAACATGCCCGACGAATAGGTCTTCACAGGCTGGTCGATGAAGTCGCCCAGCCCGGCGAACTCCGCGATGGCATCGAACCGGTCCGCGACCTCTTCGCGGCTCATGCCCAGAATGGCTGCATTGAGATGGACGTTCTCGCGGCCCGTGAAATCTGCGTTGAAGCCTGCGCCGAGTTCCAGCAGCGCCGCAATGCGTCCGCGCGTCTCGATCGTGCCGGAGCTGGGCTGCAACGTGCCGCAGATGATCTGCAACAGGGTCGACTTGCCTGAGCCGTTCCGGCCGACAATGCCCATCGTCTCGCCGGGGCGGATGTCGAAGCTGATATCCTGCAGCGCCGGGAAGGCCGTGTGACGGGACGCACCGGGCAGCACGGCCTCGAGCAAGCGGTCGGCGGGCTTGGCGTAGGTCCGATAGACCTTGGAGACATCCGCGACCCGGATGGACGGCGCGTCAGAGGACATCGGCGAACCCCGGGCGCATGGCGGAGAAGAGCTTCCAGCCCACAACGAAGACGATGACCGCGATGATGGAATAGACGGCCAGATCGCCCCAGTCCGGCATGACGCCCCAGATCATGAGGTCGCGGAACGCCTCAGTCGGCACGGTGATCGGGTTTAGCTTCAGCCAGGGCCGGATGCCCTCTGCGAAGGATTCCATCGGATAGAGGACCGGCCCCAGAAACAGCAGCGCCGTGACGAGCGGCGCGAGGATCTGCGTGATGTCGCGCAAGTAGACGCCCAGCCCGGCCAGCAGCCACGCCATGCCCGCCAGAAGAACGACTAACGGCGCGATCGCCAGCGGGGCCAGAAGTGCCGTGGGCGGAATCGACTTGGACACGGCCAGTTGAAACAGCACGAGGATCACGAGCGACACGCCGAGCTGGAACGCCGCGCTGAGCAGGTCCACCATCGGCAGGACGCGCAGGGGGAAGATGACCTTCTTGACGTAATTAGTGTTCGACTGGATCACGCTGGAGGCGGACAGGACGACTTCGCTGAAGAAGCTGTGAATGCTGAGCCCGGCAAAGAGCACGACCGCGAATTCGAACGTGCCGAGACCGCCCACGCTGCCCTCTGTCACCGCCTGCCCCCAACGCACCGTGAAGACCCTCGTGAAGATGAAGGTGTAGACCACCAGCATGAAGAGCGGCGTCAGGAACGCCCAGGCGATGCCCAGCCAGGACCCGCGGTAGCGCTGCAGCACGGCGCGCCGCGCCATTTGCCAGAGAATGCCGGCCGGAGCCACGCGGCTTGCGAGGAAGCGCATGTTCAGCCCGCGTCCGATGCGGCGAGCGCCGTGGGGCCGAAGTCGTCGTCGCCGTCCTGCGCGGGTTCCGCTTCGAGCTTGCGCTGGATGGACGCCACATCCTGCCAGTTCTGCTCGGAGACCGTATCGTAGGCCGCGTGCAGTTGCAGGTGCCGGCGCTGGCGCTCCTCTTCGTCGTCAGGCGTCAGATAGATCGACGTCACCTTGGGCGTGAAGACGAACGGACCGGCCTGGGAATACCGCACCCAGAGATTCCAGTCTTCCAACTGGTCGAACTCCGGATTGAACCCACCGAAGCGTTCGAAGAGTGACTTGCGGAACAGAATGCTCTGGATGGGAATGAAGTTTTCCACCTTCAGCCGGTCCGGGTCGTAGGGCTGGCGGTGCGCCGCTGGGAGGTCGAAGCGCGTGACGACGGGCTCGCCTTCCACGGTCCGGGAGTGGGCGTCCCAGGCCAGCGCATAGGAGGCCACGGCATCCGGTTCGTCGTCCAGCGCGCGGACGAGAGTCTCGACGTGATCCGCGAAGAGAAGGTCGTCATTGTCGTACCAGCACAACCACTCGCCCCGCGCCTCGCGCGCGCCGTGATTGCCGCATTCGGAACGGCCCTGCCCCGGACTTTTCAGGTAGCGGATGCGGTCCTTGCCGAAGCGCTTGGACAGGCCGTCCACATAGTCGCGCGCCGCATCCGTGCGGTCTTCGACGATAAGGTGCTCGATATTCGGGTAGGTCTGGTTTTGCACGCAGGCGACGGCGTTGCGGACGTGGTGGAGGTTGTCGCCGTGGGTCCGGGTGACGATCGTGACCAGCGGCAGGGTCTTGCGCTCCTTCGGCAGGAAGGGCCGTCGGATGACGTCCGCACCGATGCGCGTCACGCCGTAGTCGAATTCGTTGAAGGGGAACGCCGCGCCCGTTTTGCGCAGCAGGCGCCGTCCGGGCCTGCGCATCCAGAAATGCCAGCGGTCGCGCGTCAGGATGCGGGAGACCTCCGCAAAGGCCTTGGCGCGTTCGGGGTCCGTCTCGTTGCGCTTGACCGCCTGCAGCAGCGCTTCGCCCGCCGCCTTGTCGCCGCGCGAGCCGTAGCGGTAGCGCAAGAGGATGTTGGCGGCCGTGGAGCCCGACAGCTGATGCGGGCGCAGTGTCTGGTCCTCGAGGTCGACATAATGTTCGACCACCGCTTCCGGCACGTAACGCAGGACGTAGCCATGCGCGCGCAGACGGTAGGACAGCTCCACATCCTCGCCATACATGAAGATGCGCGTGTCGTAGCCCCCCGCGCGGATATACGCGTCCTTGCGCATCAACACGCAGGCATGAGCGTTCCAGTTCGTCTCCAGTGTGACGGGGTCGTAGTATTTCGGATGCTCGTAGGGCGTCTGGCGGAATTCCCAGCATGCCGTGTCGTCCGGATCGGACAGGGCGAACTCCACGCAGCGGCGCAGGCTCTGCGGATAGAAGGAGACATCCACATTGGTGATCAGGACGAGATCGTCATCCGATTGCCGGATCGCGAAGTCGTTGCCTGCCCCGTAGCCGAGATTGTCGCGCTTGCTGAGGATCACGTCCGCCAGCGCCGCTCCGGGACCAGACTTGAAGACACTGACGCGCGCCGCCGTATCGTCGGTGGAACCGTGGTCCACGACATGCAGGGTGAGCTTGGAGAGCGGATAGTCGAGCGCCACGAGTGATTTGAAGAAGCCGTCCAGCCAGCGCGAAGCATTATAGGTGACCGCGCTGATCGTGAGGGTCGGCAGGTCCTTGTCCTCCACTGCCTTGCGAACAGAGCGGAAGGGCAGCGACGTCTCGCCCGAGAGCACGCCCGGACGTCGGGCCTGCAACCCATCGCGCGCGGCACGCACACTGGGCGAGCGGGACGCATCCAGCGCCGGGTCGAGCTCTGCGTCGCGGATGAGGCTGCGCATTTCGTGCCCGGCAAGCAGTTTGAAAAGCACATGGCTTTTGTTGCGCCATAGATTCACAGCATGGCGAAGCGGTGCAGTCATGCGCCAGAAGGTCGATCCCCGCAGCTCATCCAATGCCGTTTCCAGCTGGTTGGCCCGGCGCGAGACGAAATCGAGCTGCGCCTCGACCTGCACGAGGCGCTCGCCGCGGAGCTGGTTGTTGCGCGCCACCGCGCCCACGCGCTCCGCCAGGTTCTCCGGCGTCTGGACTTCGCCCACGACCTGCGAGAGCTGCGACAGGCGCGCCTGCAAGGCGTCGCGTTCCTGTTTCACGGGCACAGTGGATTCGAGCTCTACCGCAATGCGGTCGCGTTCCGCCTCCAGGGACCGGATCCGGATCAGTGTCTTCTGGTGGCGCTTGGCCCGGTCCTCGAGTTTCTGAGTGAGCTGCGCGGACTGGCGGTGGAAGTCTTCCCGGACCGTGTTGAGGGCCGTCTGACTGTCGCGCAGCTCTCCTTGCAATGTCTGGATCGACTTCAGGTCGCGCGCTTCGGCAGCTTTGCTGTCCTTGCGAGTGGCCTCTATCTGACGGGTCAGGTCGGCGACCTGGCCTTCAGCCTCGGTGAGCCGGTCGGACGCGGCCTTGCCGTCCGCCGCCACATCACGCAGCGCATCGGATGCCAGACGGAACTCCGCGTCGATCCGCTTCAATTCGGCCAGGCCCTTGGCGGTTGGCGGCTTGGGGGCAGCCCTGTCCAGCACATCGTAGGCGCTCAGGATCCAGTCGCGGAAGACGGCCGGCGTCCCCGTCCAGTCGACACCCTTATGGTGGCGCAGGTCCAGCCGGACGAAGTCGGCCGCGTCCTTGGAGAACGTCTCGGACGGTTCGGGCAAACCGAAGTGGGTGAAGAGTTCTCGCACGCTGTCTTCTGGCCGCGCCATCATGTCGGCGTAGGACAGGATGCGGTGCTTGCGTCCGGTCAGGGCCAGTTCCGCATCGAGCGCGTAGCGCAGCCAGAGCAGCCCGGCGAACGCATCCGGCATGGCATTGCGGGAGGCGAGCGAACGGGCGACCTCCACCGGGTGACGGACCGCATGGACCGGGCAGACACGGTAGCCAGCCTCTTCCAGCGCGCGGCATGTCAGATCGGTGAACCGCGTCGCCCGGGGGTCCTTCATGACGATGAAAGACGCGTCGCCATAATCTTCGGCGATGATGCGGCGGAGCTGGCGGACATAGTCGTCCTGTTGGCGCTGGGTCAGATCGACCGGAGTGAAGTCGCTCCAGTCCTGGCCCGCGCGGCCCAGAACCTCGTCGTTGAACGCAACGAGGCGGCGCGACTCCCAATGGCCGGAGGCATTGCTGTCGCTGGCCCCGATAAGGTCGGACGGCAGGCTTGCCCCCGCCAGGCTGCACAGGCGCGTCAGCAGGGATGTTCCGCTGCGGTGCATCCCGAGTATCAACAGACAGGTCTTGTCCAAAATCCGTCCCTGCTCCGGGCGGAAAAGCCGCCCGGTCGTCTTCTATCGGCCCGGTCCCCGGAGCCGTCGATCGTGCGGGCTGCTACCACCAAAGGCGCGGCCCTTCAAACACATGTCATGCCTGAGGCCAATTCGTCAGAGAACTGACCTTGCAGCCGGATGGCGCGACAGGACGGAGGCCCGCCAATCGTCCGCCAAGGCAGCAGGAACCACCGCGACGATGCACCCGCCGAAACCGCCCCCCGTCATGCGGGCGCCCAAGGCTCCCAGTAACACGGCATCTTCGACCAGCGCGTCGATTGCAGGCGTGGTGATGCCGAAGTCGTCACGCATGGAGGCATGGCTCTCCACCATCAATGTTCCCAAGCCCCGCCAGTCGCCGTTGGCCAGACAGGCCGCAGCGCGCTGGGTTCTCGCATGTTCCGTCATGCAGTGGCGCATCCGCCGGAAGGCGGTCCCGTCTCCGGACGCTTCGACGCGAGCCAGGTCCTGCGCCTCCGCGCGGCATAGCTCCGCCTGTCCGCTCAACGCCTGCGCCCGCTCGCACTCCGCCTTGCGTTCGGCATAGCGGCCATCGGCCAGCTTCCTCTGGACGCCGGAATGCAGGATGCAGACGACCGGGTCGTCCGGCAGGGAAATGCGGCGTGTCTCCAGCGTGAGCGTGTCGAGGAACAGTGCCTCGCCCGGCTTGGCCAGCGCCACCGCCATCTGGTCCATGATCCCGCAGGGCACGCCGATAAAGTCCGTCTCCACCGCCCGCGCGCTCATCGCCAGCGACACTCTGTCGGCCTCCGCTTTGGCCTGCCTGCGCATCAGGTCCAGAATCCCCACAACCAGCGACGCGGAGGATGACAGCCCGGCACCCATCGGCAGGGTCGAGGTCAGGGCGATATCCGCGCCGCCCTGCACCCACCCTTCCGCATTCGCTTTGGCAACCGACCCCAGAGCATAGTCGGACCAATGCCCGGTCGCTCCTTCGCCCAATTGCCGTTCGGACAGCCCGTCGAAGCCGGTCGAAGCCACGCGAAGCTGCGCGTCGGACCTGGGCGACAGGGCAATGAAGGTTCCGAGCGGCAGAGCCGTCGGCAGCACCGCCCCGCCATTGTAATCGGTATGTTCGCCGATCAGATTGACTCGCCCGGGTGAAAACCCGGCGGCGGCGGGCGGGGCGCCGAAAGCGTGCTCGAACAGCTGGGCGGCGCCGCTCACAACGCCCTCAATGTCTTGGCGGCGAATTCGGGCATGACATCCACGGTGAACAGGCCTGTATGCTGTTCCACGCTGGCCAGATATTTCACCCGACCCGGCGCGCGCAACAGCGGGTAGACCTGTGCGGTAAACTGCCAGTGCGCCGCCTCGCGCGGTGCAGCGTGAAGACCCAGCATGTAGGCGGTCTCCCCGCCGAAATAGGCGTCGTAGCGGCGGGTCAGATCACCCAGCAGGTGCGCAAAGGCGTCGGCTTGCGTCGCACCAAACTCCCACGGCCCGCGCACCGGCCCGTCCGGGACGATCCAGACCTCGAATGGAAAACGCGCAAAAGGCGGACAGACGGCCCGCAGGCCC
>CAYULR010000003.1:295-1608 GCA_964445685.1 uncultured Algimonas sp. | reverse complement strand
TCCGCGCCCCATTCCTTCGCTTCCGCCGACAGATCGTATCCGCTCTCGAAGGCACGGGCGGCGCGGACCTGCGCGTCGGGAATGACGGGGAAGGAATAGATCTGCCCGTGCGGGTGGTGCAGCGTCACGCCCACCGCCTCGCCCCGGCTCTCGAACGGCAGCACGAATGCCGCGCCGCCGTCGAGCAACGCAGCGTAGCGGTCGTTCCAGGCGGACAGCAGAAGCTTGCGCCGGTCCTGCCCGACCGAGTGGAGATTGCCCGTCGCCTCGGGCGTGTAGACGACCACGTCGCAGTGACCGCGCGCGACCTGTGTCTGCGTTCCGGGCACGGCGGGCGGCTCCGGTGCCTCCCGGTGCAGGCTCGTGAACTTGTTCTCGAAGATGGCGAGTTCGAAATTCTCGAAGGGGATTTCCGTTTCCATTCCGCCAGGACGTGTGGGCGAAAGCGGGTCGTCGGCCGGGCTGGGCTTGAAGGTGCGGTTTTGGCGGTGCGGGGCGTAGACGTTCCATTCCCCGCGCAACGGATGGAACCGCAGCTCCCCGCCCTTGGCGACCTCGGACGCCGTTTCCGGCAGGGAAGGCGCGTCCGGATGATCATACCCGTAGAGCCAGAGGTCGCGGCCATCCGCCTTTCTGTGGCGGCGGCGATAGATGTCGCGCCCTCCGGGCAGTCCGGACAATATGTCTATTTCAGGCGGTGTCATGTCTGGGGCCGCGCATATGGAAAACGGGACCCCACGGCAATTCCCTTGCCGCGCGGACGATTGTGCGCATGAAGGAGGCAGGGGAGACGAGATGACCGAAGACGACGCAAAGGATACTGCAACGAACATTGCCGCGAACCGGGCGGCCTATTGGCGCTCGACGAAGCGGCTGACGGTCGGCCTGCTGCTCGTTTGGTTCGCTGTGTCCTTCGGGGCGGGCATCCTGTTTCGGGAGGCCCTGGACACGCTTTCAATCGGTGGGGCGCCGCTCGGTTTCTGGTTCGCGCAGAACGGCTCCATCTACGTCTTCCTCGCGCTCATCGTGATCTACTGCATCCGAATGACGCAACTGGAGCGCAAATACGGAATCCGGGGGTAGTCCGATGAGCCAATCCTTTTGGACCTACGCCTTCGTCATCCTGACGTTCGGCCTCTACATCGGCATCGCATTGAAGACCCGCGCGGGCTCCACGGAAGAGTTCTACGTGGCGGGTCACGACGTGCCGCCCGCGATCAACGGCATGGCGACCGCCGCCGACTGGATGAGTGCGGCGAGCTTCCTGTCTATGGCCGGGCTGATCGCCTTTCTCGGCTATGGTGGGTCTGTCT
>CAYULR010000003.1:0-285 GCA_964445685.1 uncultured Algimonas sp. | reverse complement strand
TGGGCTGGACGGGCGGGTACGTGCTCCTTGCACTGCTGCTCGCGCCCTTCCTGCGAGAGTTCGGGAAATTCACCGTCCCGGACTTTGTCGGGGACCGCTATTACAGCCGTGCCGCCCGCGTCATCGCCGTGATCTGCGCGCTGTTCGTGTCCTTCACCTACATTGCCGGGCAGATGAAAGGCGTCGGCGTGGCTTTTTCCGGCTTTCTCGGCGTGGACTTTAACGTCGGCATCCTGATCGGAATGGCGATCGTCTTCGTCTACGCCGTGCTGGGCGGGATGAAGG
>CAYULR010000002.1:36431-38826 GCA_964445685.1 uncultured Algimonas sp. | reverse complement strand
TCTGGGCGAAGGTCGGGTTTCCGGCTGGAGAAGGGTCCAGCCGGAAGAGGGAGAGGGTGCCGCGTTGCAGCCTGACAGCAGGCCTATTGCGGCGACACCCAAACAGAGATGACGGCCAAGGCCGAGGGAAAAGGTCCGGCCTTGGTCGTGGGAGCTCATCCTAGCCGCCAAGCCCGGCTGGACAGTCTGGTTGCCCGTTATCGTCGGCTTCGACGCGGACATCGCCCAGTGCCACGGATTGGCCTGCAGTGCCTTCTATGACGAGCGCCTTGTCGAGGCGTGCCATGTCGACGCCCGCCTTAGCGAAACATGAGAGGGCCATGCGCTGCTCGGACCAGCTATCGTCCAGCGCAATGTCGGCTGTTTCGACACACGTGTCGCCTTGGCATCCCATGCCGAGCGAAACTGTCGATGGACCAGCGAGCGACCGGGCCCGGAAGACAAGTTCCATGGCCCCGTTGCTCTCCCGCGAGAAGTCATGCGCGTAGTTGGACGCGATGGCAAAGCGGGCCGGGCCGGAGAAGGTGACCGAGAGGGAGTCCTCTTGGGCTTCACCGTCGACGGTTCTGAGCTCGACATTCGTATTATCGAAGGGCAGCCCATCGATCGGAGTATTGTTGACGGCGAGTTCCCAAGGCTGGCGAGCAGCCCCCTTCGAATAGAAGTCGCCTTTTGCGGCAAGCACCTCGTCATCGAGCCCTGACACCTCGTCGAGGGCCGCGACCGAAACGGTGTCGTCATAGGACAAACCGTAGCCGACCGGGAAAAGAGCGTCCTGACCGTCTCCCTTATTGACGGCGACCTGCTTGGCGGATGCAGGCCAGGAGAAGGACAGGCGTCCGGTGAAATCGAGGTCCGGTGCAGTCTGGAAGAGCATGTCGGCCACGCCGCCGCCTTCCGTGCCGGGCAGCCAAGCCGCGACGAAGGCGTCGGAGTCGTTCATCTCTGGGTTGGTCCAGAGCGTGCGGCCGGATAGAAACACGCTGACGACCGGTAGACCACGCTCTCGCAATGCGCCCAAGCGTTCCGTATCGAACCCGTTAGGTGTGAAATCGACATGCAGGCGGTCGCCTTGGAACTCTGCATAGGGATCTTCGCCGTAAATGGCGATAACGACATCGGCCTCTGCCTCCGTCTCGCCATCCGCGTCGAAGATGACCGTTCCGCCAGCGGCATTCACCACCTCTTCGATACCGGACAGGATTGTCTGGCCGTTGGGGAACTCGGAGTTGGGATAGCCGCCGCCCTGCCAAGACAAGGTCCAGCCGCCAGCCGCTTTGGTGATGCTGTCCGCGCCGTCACCGACGACGAGCACGCGCGCGCCTGGTGAGAGCGGCAAAATCTGATCTTCATTCTTCAGCAGGACCATGGACTGCTGCACGGCCCGTCGGGCAATGTCGCGGTGCTCGGCGGAGCCCAAGATGCTCTCATCGCCTGCAAACGGACGGTCGGACGGTTTGGGCTTCTCAAAGAACCCGGATGCGACCTTCACGCGAAGAATACGGCGCACCGCGTCGTCCAGGCGCTCCATCGGGATGGTTCCGTCCTGGGCATGACGAAGAGTGGACTCGTACAGACCCTTCCAGCTGTCCGGAGCCATGTACATGTCCAGGCCCGCATTCAGCGATTCCGGGCAGTCCGTAGCAGTACAGCCTGGAATCAGCGCATGGCCGTTCCAGTCACCGACAACGAACCCCTTGAAATCCATCCGGCCCTTCAGGACGTCGGTGAGAAGCTCTTTCTGGCCATGCATGCGCTGGCCTTGCCATGCGGAGAAGCTGGCCATGACGGACTGTACGCCTGCTTCGATGGCAGGGTAGTACCCAGTGGCATGGATGTCCCGCAGCTCGGCTTCGCTGATAATGGCATCGCCCTGGTCGACTCCGTCTTGTGTACCGCCATCGGCGAGGAAGTGTTTGGCGGAACTGATGACGCGGCCATCGCCCATAAAGTCGTCGGCGCCCGGTTGGCCCTGCAAGCCATAGACGATCCGGTCGGAATAGGACGCGACGATCTCCGGGTCTTCGGAAAAGCCTTCATAGGTCCGGCCCCAGCGGTCGTTGCGGGGCACGGCGAGGGTGGGCGCAAACGTCCAGTCATGGCCGGAGACCACTAGCTCCAGGGCCGTTGCGCGGGCAATTTCCTCGATCAGCTCGGGGTCGTTGGCGGCGCCCAGTCCGATGTTATGCGGAAATACGGTTGCGCCGGACAGGTTGGCGTGTCCGTGAACGGCGTCGATGCCCCAGATAAGAGGGACGGCGATCTCCACGCCTTCCGGATCGAGAGCGGCCTCGTAATACTCGTCAGCCGAAGCGAGCCAAGTCTGAGTGTCGGCGTAAGGCTTTCCACCCGGAGCGGTATTGCCGCCCGAGAGAACAGAGCCAAGGCGGTACTT
>CAYULR010000002.1:35640-36421 GCA_964445685.1 uncultured Algimonas sp. | reverse complement strand
TGTCGCCCTGAATGACCTGGCCGACCTTTTGCTCCAGTGTCAGCTTCGACAGAATGTCATCGACGCGAGCCTCTACAGCGGGGTCAAGCGGCGGTGTCGTCAGTTCAGGCCATAGAACCGGGTTGATGACGCCGGGTGCGGAGGTCTCAGCCGTCTGGACCGGTGTCTTCGTTTCGACGCTCGTGTTTCCGGACGTATCGCCCGCATTGGAACATGCCGCAAAGAGACCGGCACTCAGAGCCATGAAGGATGCGCCGAGGAGGCGGGAAGATGGGCTGGCCATGATGGGTCTCACTGATCAGAGGAGGGTGTGGAAGAAACGGAGTGGGGCGGCGTCGTGTCGAGAAAGACAGCCAACCAGGCGAGAGGAGCGTTCCAGTTGATCGCGACTTCGTTCAGCGAATAGGCCCGGTAGTCGTCGACCCAGCAAGCCATGGGCGCGCAGCCTTCTGCGTGGATTTCACGGGCCACGTCGTCCGCAGGTGTCCCGTTGGGACCGCCAGAGAGAGCGCCTGGTGCGCCCTCGGGGTAAGACTTGTCGGCCCCTGCCGCCCAGAAGCGGTGATGCGGGAAGCGCATGGCGTTCACACCGTAGCCGGAGACATAGGACTGGGCGAGGGGGTTACGCCCCAGGATGACGTCCATGGCCGCGACCGCCCCGTTGCGGAAGGCTTCCTCTCCGGTTGCCTCATAGGCACTGGCAAGGATCATGCCGCGCCCCGCCAGGGCGCCGTTGGACCCCCAGACATACCCGTCGGCAGGGAAGGGGGCGTCATAGAGA
>CAYULR010000002.1:8834-35630 GCA_964445685.1 uncultured Algimonas sp. | reverse complement strand
TTGGCCCTGTGTGAGATAACGCCGCGCAATGGCTGTCAGAGCGAGTGCGGCCCGATCTCTGTCGCGGGCTGAATAGGCGTCAGTCGCCACCTGCATTGTCATGAGAGGCAGGACGTCCACGTTGCCCCAATATATGTCGCGCAGGGTTCCCTGACCGTTCGAGGCCAACCAAGCGCGTCCTGGCGTCTTGGACAGGCCGGCCATGTAGCTGGCATCTCCTGTCGTGGCGTAAAGCTCCGTTGCCGCCCAGCCGAACTCGTCGGACAGGTCGGAGTCGTCATAGGGACCGCCGCCATCGAAGTTGTTGTAAGCCTGGAGGTTGGGGTGGCGCTTTGCGGCCCCGTAGGCGCGCTTGGCCGCTGTCAGGCAACGTTCGGAAAAGGCATCGTCCAGTCCGCGCCACAGGCGGGCGCACTGCGCGGCGCTGGCTGCGAGGTTCAGCGTTGCTGCGGTCGAAGGCGGCATGAGGTACCGTGTCTCCTCTGCTTTCTCCGGCAGAAGGGGGAGGGGCAGCCATTTGCGCTCGTGGACCTTGTGGTGAACCAGGCCGCCTGCATCGATGACCATGGTGCTCAGCGGCTTGTCCGTCTCCTGACCCCCTGGCGCGACGGCAACGTCCTTGCCGTCCGGCACCTGCATCGACATGAGGAATTCGAGACCGGCGCGGGCTTCGTCCAGAATGTCGGAAACCCCGTTACTGCTTTCGGGGATGTTCAGACGTCCGTCGCCCCAGTTCGCCGTCCCGTCGCGTCTCAAGCGTTCGGCTGCATGTTGGAGTGTCCAGACCGCGATCCCTCCATTGACGACATATTTGCCGTAGTCGCCCGCATCGTACCAACCGCCCGTCACGTCGAGCGTGTAGTCGCATCCTGGCCAGCGAGAGCCCCACTTGTCCTCTCCGGACACGCATGTGGCTGTTTCAGAGATATGGCCCGCAGACCTGGCCCATTGCGGGCCTGGCGCATGCTCTTCGAGAATTGGGATGCCAGCCCGGTTGAGGTAAAAGTAACGAAGCGTGTCGTCCGCGAGCTCTGAGTACGGCGCTGTCTCTATAGTGAAATCGTGGCTGCGGGTTCCACAGACTTCGAGTGCAAAACCTTCCCCCAATGCGGGTAAGCCGTCAGCGACGACCCGGTGTCCCGAGCGCCCAGCTGCGGTGTCCTCCCCAAAAGGTAGAGTGGTTCCTGTCGCGACAACCTGGCTGGCGGCGTCCAGGACTTTCCATGTCACCGGCGTTTCCGAGTCACTATGAATAGTGGCCCGCATGGGGCCTCCGCGCTGCCACCCCATCTGGTTCAGGACAATGGCGTCAGAGTCGCTTAAACTATTTTGGCCGCACTGGCCGAAGGCTGTTCCGGTCGCGGACAACGACACTGCCACGACCGCAGAAGTTCCGATCAAGACCCGTCGGAGCTTTGACGGAAAGCGTTTGTAATTCAGAGGTTTAGATGAAGTCTGATGCCCGAACGCAACAGGTGCGGATTTAATCTCGTGCATGGACTGTTCCCCAGTTGACAACGATGACAACGCGTTCATACTCACCGAACCTGACAACGTAGTCAATAACGAGAATTGCTCCAGGTCGAAGGGATATCGGGCCGGGGGCAAGGGGGAGCCAACATCATGGGAAAGACGAGCATGGGGACTCATCAAGGAGTGTCGCAGATTGCGGTCGACAACACATTGGACACACGCGGCCGGGGCCTTGCGAGCCGGCTTCTGATCGGCGGCTCCTGTCTAGCCGTCACGATGGCGGCATTTGCTGCGCCAGCTTTTGCGCAAGTCTCTTCGCCCGAGCCGATCAGTGACGAAGTCGACGAAGTCGTTGCAACCGGGATCCGTTCCTCGCTCGAAAACGCGCAGGATCTCAAGCGTGCCTCCGACGTGTTCGTCGACGCTATCACGGCCGAAGACATTGGCGCTTTGCCTGACCGCTCCGTCTCCGAAGCGCTGCAGCGCGTTCCGGGCGTCAGCGTTCTCCGCTTTGCCGGCCCGAACGATCCGGACCACTTCTCCGTCGAAGGTTCCGGCGTCATCATTCGCGGTCTGGAGTTCACCCGCTCCGAACTGAACGGCCGCGACGTGTTCGGCGCCTCCGACGGGGGTCGCCTCGGTTTCGAAGACGTCTCGCCCGAGCTGCTCGGCTCCGTTGCCGTCTTCAAGAACCAGTCCGCCGACATGGTCGAAGGCGGCCTGTCCGGTACGATCGACTTGCGCACGCGCCTGCCCTTCGACTCCGCCGAAGACGTCTTCGCCTTCACGCTGGACGGAACCTACTCGGACTTCGCCGAAGAGATCACGCCCTCCGGCTCGATCCTGGCATCCAAGTCCTGGGACACGAATGAAGGCACGTTTGGCCTGCTGCTCTCCGGCTCCGCCAACCGCCTGAAGTCCCGTGCCGACGGCTTCGCCATCACCGATTTCCGCGAGCGCAATGATGTGGTGAATGGCCAGACGGTCTTCCTTCCCGTTGGCGGCAGCATCCGCACGCAGGAATTTGACCGTGAGCGCGACGCGCTTGCTGGTGCCTTCCAGTGGGAAAGCAATGATGGTCGTAAAGAGCTGACCGCTCAGTTCCTGCACTCCGACTCGGGTCTCACCTGGGGCGAAAACGTGGTCGAGACCGCAGCCGATGGCGTTGGCCAAGGTGCTTTGGCTGGAACGGACTTCGAGTTCGACTCCAACGGCATCCTGACACGCGGGATCGTGACGGAGAATGTCGGCTGGCGCGGTAACGATACCGGCCTGCCGCTCAACGGCACGCAGCAGACCTTCAACACGCGCGAGCGTGACGAGCGTGATCAGACGACCGATTACGGACTGAACTTCAAATACGCGCCCAAGGACAATCTACGCTTCAACTTCGACGCTCAGTATGTTGACGCCGAAACGCGCGTCCGCGACGTCTCCGTCTTCAATAGCGCCTTCGCTCAGGTTGGTATCGATACGCGCGGCGATAATCCCGGAATCGCGTTCTTCGCGCCGATCGGAACGGGCCCTGACTACTTCTCCGACCCGCAGAACACGTTCGTTCGCGCCATGATGGACCATGCCCAGGACAATGAGGCCGAGTCGCTCGCCTTCCGCGCCGACGTGGAATATGACATCTCGGACTCCGGCTTCCTGCGTTCGACCCGCTTTGGTGCCCGCTATGCAGACCGCGACACGACACTGCGCTACACCACGTTCAACTGGGGTAACGTGTCCGAAATCTGGACCGGCAACCCGAACGGCCTGCTGCGCGCCAACGACCCGTCGGTCGGCGCCTTTGTCAGCCCGTTTACCTTTGAAAACCACTTCCGCAGCGGCAACGCCGCTCTGTCGAACGTTCCTTTCTGGAACGGTCCGCTGGCCGAAGACTATGACGACTTCCTGCGTGTGAGCGAGGACATCCTCGGTCAGCAGGGTTCCTTCCGTCAGTCGCTGCGCCAGCGTGCTGGTACGGGCGGACCGGACGGTCTGTACCTGCCATCCGAAATCGCCGTGAACCAAGAAGAGTCTGTGGCCTTCTACGGCCGCCTCGACTTCGGCGTGGATAATATCGGGGGATCCAACGTCTCCCTCGATGGTAATATCGGCGTTCGTTACGTTGAGACGGATGTGACCAATAACGGTTCACAGTTCATTCCGAATGCGGCCGACGCTCTCGGTCTCGCAGGCGGTGCGGGCACGTTGCAGGATCGCATCGCGGCCTCGTGTGACCCGGCTCAGAACCAGGGCGGCGGTCCGCTGCCGGGCTTCTGTTCGGTCGACACGAACCAGCTCGTCGCGTTCTTTGGCGAAGGCGGCAGCGTCACGCAGCCGATCTCGATAGAGAATACGTATGACAATTGGCTGCCAAGCCTGAATGCCAAGCTGGACTTCGGCAACGGCATGCTCGTTCGCTTTGGTGCATCGCGCGCCATCTCCCGTCCGACCGTGTTTCAGCAGCGGAACTTCCAGACGGTGGAACTCCTCGAAGACGTTCTCGATCCCGCAACGGGCCAGAACCTCTTCCAGGGCCTCGGCACCATTACGGGTAACCCGTTCCTGCGTCCGATCACGTCTGACCAGTTCGACCTGTCGTTCGAATACTACTTCAACGATGTCGGCTCGATCACGGTCTCCGGTTTCTACAAGACACTGGATGATTTCATCATCGGTTCGGTCGGCGATCCGGGGCGTCCCATCACTCCGGGCGGTTCGGTTCAGACACAGATCACCAATAACGGTGTGACCCTGCCGCTGCAGCTCCAGACAGCCGTGAACGCGCAGAACACGGATGCGTCCCTGAAGGGCGTGGAAGTGGCGTATCAGCAGTTCTACGACTTCCTGCCGGGTGCTTTGGCTGGCTTCGGTATACAGGCGAACTACACCTACATCGACGCCGATGGCATCGCGGACATCAACCCGACCGCAACGGGCCGCTTCTCGTCCGCCAACAACGACTTCGAGCGTGTTTCCGAACACCAGTTCAACGTCGCGGGTCTGTACGAACTGGATCGCATCCAAGCGCGTCTGGCCTACAACTGGCGGTCGGACTTCCTGTTGACGCGTGAAGACGTGATCTTCCCGTTCACCTCGATCTATCAGGAAGCGACCGGACAGCTGGACGGCTCGATCTTCTACGATCTGACCGATAACTTCAAAATCGGCGTGCAGGGCGTGAACTTGCTCGACGATATCACGGAGACGACGCAGGTCGTGAACGATGCCGGACTGCGCGCAGCCCGTGCGTTCAACCGCAACGATCGTCGCTTCTCCTTCATCCTCCGGGCGAACTTCTAGGGGGACCGGGTCTTGGCGGGCGGCTTGCAGATATGCAGGCCGCCCGCTCGCCCGCCTTTGATCATCGTGGAAAACACACGCTCCGCCGTTACGCGACCGGTGGGAAAGACAGTCGCGCGTCCATTTCTGACAAGAGCTTTGCTGACCGGCTTGCTCATGCTCGGAGTGTCCACCCCCGCTCTCGGACAGGCCGCATCGCCGTCTGATCTGAACAGCCCGCGCGTGAGCGCCTTGCTGGACAAGATGAGCGTCGAGGAGAAGCTTGGCCAACTCGTGCAGACGCCGGGTGGCCGTTCCAAGTCCCTCAATTCCAAACTCGGCGAAGCCGAATTCGCGCGCATCCGTCGCGGTGGCGTTGGGTCCTACCTTCATGTTGCCGGGGCCGAGCCGCTCCGAGAGCTGCAGCGCGTCGCCGTCGAGGAAGGCCCGCACGGTATTCCGCTGCTCTTCGCCATGGATGTCGTTCACGGATACCGAACCATCTTTCCGGTTCCGCTCGCCATGGCGTCGAGTTTCGATCCCGACCTCTGGCAGCAGGCCTCGCGTGTTTCCGCGCAGGAAGCCGCCGCGTCCGGACTTCACTGGACTTTCGCTCCGATGGTCGACATCGCCCGCGACCCTCGTTGGGGCCGTATCGTGGAAGGTGCCGGATCCGATGCTTATCTCGGGTCCCGGATGGCAGTCGCGCAGGTGCGTGGATATCAAGGCAAAAGTCTGGATGACCCCACGACGATCTTGGCAGGCACAAAACACTTCGGCGCCTACGGGGCGGCGGAAGGAGGTCGTGACTACGGCCCTGCCGACATTTCCGAACGGTCTTTAAGAGAACTTTATCTCGCCCCGTTCCACGCGGCCGCCGATGCGGGTTCTGCGACCTTCATGACGGCTTTCAATGATGTCGGCGGAGCGCCAACGACGGGCAATGAAGCTCTTGTAGACGGCATATTGCGCAACGACTGGGGATGGGACGGTCTCATCGTATCCGACTGGAACGCGGTGGCCGAGCTCATCAATCACGGCGTGGCCGAAGACAGGACCGCTGCAGGTGCCATGGCTCTGCGCGCTGGCGTCGACATGGATATGAGCAGCGCTGTCTTCGGCGAGGACCTGTATGCAGGCGTGGCGAACGATCCGGCTCGTTTGGCTGACCTCGACCTGGCCGTTGCGCGCGTGCTCCGTACCAAGGAAGCCCTCGGCTTGTTCGACGACCCTTACGCGTACCATGACGTGGCACGCGAAGAGTCCGAAATCCTGGCCGACGACCATCGCGCTCTCGCCAAACAAGCGGCGGAACGCTCCGTCGTATTGCTGAAGAACGAAGGCATGCTTCCGCTGGCGGCAGAAGCAGGTCAGCGCATTGCCGTCATAGGCGAGCTGGCCGACGATGCCATGACGCAGCTCGGTTCCTGGCGGGCACAGGGCAAGTCTGAAGATGTGACCACCCTGCTGGATGGATTGCGTGCAGGTGCGCCAGACGGCGTAGACGTGTCCTATGCATCCGGCGCAGGCGGCGAGGCGCAAATCCGCGCTGCCGCTCAGCTCGCGAAGGCGTCCGACCATGTGTTGCTCGTCATTGGGGAAGACTTCGATCTTTCCGGAGAAGCGAGGAGCCGTTCGGCCGTCGAACTGCCGGAACAGCAAGCGGCGTTGGCCGAAGCCGTCATGGCGACGGGCGCGCGGGTGACAGTCCTTCTGGTGACCGGCCGTCCGATGGCCGTGCCGGAGCTCGATGCTGGCGCGGACGCCGTGCTCCTGACCTGGATGCTGGGTCTGGAAGCCGGACCAGCCGTTGCGGATGTGGTGTTCGGCCGGAGCAACCCGGCAGGACGTTTGCCGGTCTCGTTTCCGCGCCGTACGGGCCAGACGCCTTTGAGCTATGATGCCCTTCCGACCGGCCGTCCGGCTGACCCCGATCCGGAACGCGATACGAACCGCTATCTCGATCTGCCGATTACGCCGCTCTACCCGTTTGGGCATGGGCTGAGCTATTCCGCTTTTGACTACGGGGACGTGCAAGTCTCCACCCCAAGTGTGGGCGTAGCGGAGCGCGTGAGCCTCTCGGTCGATGTGACGAACACAAGCGGTCGTGATGCGGACGAGGTCGTTCAGCTCTATTTGCATGATCCCTTTGCACGTGTTTCCCGTCCAGGGCGGCAGCTTCGCGGCTTCGCCCGCGTCTCCATTCCGGCCGGGGAGACCCGTACCGTCGAGTTCGATGTCGATCCCGCCCAGATGGCGATCTGGGACGGTGGAGCTTGGCACATCGAACCCGGTCGGATCGACGTCATGATCGGTGCGTCCTCTGCGGATATCCGTGCAACTGGATCCTTCGAGATCAGCGGATCGGCCACGACGGACCGCACGCCTGCCGCAATCGAGACACGCGTGACCGTCCGATGACCTTCGACCGGAGAGCTGTCCTCGCAGGCGGGGCGGCATCCGCTGTTCTCGCGGGCTGTTCTGTGGCCTCGCCGATAAAGCCTGTAGTGGCTACGCAGAATGTCCGTCTCTTGGGAGCGGACAACATCTTCGACCTGTCTGCCGGCGTCGAGACAATCGGTACGGGGTATGGTTGGAGTGAGGGTCCCACATGGGACGGCGAGCGCGCACGTCTCTACTTTTCGGATGTGCCGGGCAACAAGGTCTATGAGTGGGACCGCTCGGACGGCACGCGGATCAAGCTCGACCCGTCCGGCTCGGACGTCACGGAGGGCTTCAGGGAGCCAGGGGCGAATGGCCTGCTCTTCGACGGAGGCGATACACTACTGCTCTGCAATCACGGTCTGCGCCGTGTAGAGACGGTCGACCTCCAGACAGGTACGCGTCGGGCTCTTACGGAGCGGTTCGAAGGTCGACGCTACAACTCGCCCAACGATCTCGTTCGGGCGGATGACGGGACGATTTTCTTCACTGATCCCCCCTATGGGCTGGAAGGACTGGATGCGTCGCCTCTGAAGGAAATGTCCGTCAATGGCGTCTACCGTCGTCGCGCTGATGGTACGGTAACCCGGTTGCTGGACGACATGACCCGTCCGAACGGCGTCGCTCTCTCTCCAGACGGTCGAAAACTCTACGTCACCCAGTCGGACCCGGACGCGCCCATTTTGCGCGAGCTGACGATGTCGGATACCGGTACGGTCACAGGAGACCGGGTACTATACGACTTCGCATCTCTCATGAGCGATGACTCTCCTGGGCTGCCGGACGGTCTGGCTGTGGCGCATACGGGAGAAATCCTAGTTGCCGGGCCAGGGGGTGTTATCGCGATCAGCCCAGACGGAGATCTGCTATCGCGCTTGCATGTCGGGAGCGCCGCCGCCAATTGTGCATTCGGCGAAGCCGACAGACGGACATTGTTCGTCACGGCTCATGACCGGGTTTTAAGGGTTCGAACGAGGCTTCGGGGTCTGACATAGAGTAGATCAGGCTTGAGGGGGCCAGAGTGATCGAGACATCCATCCAAGCCATCCGTGCACGTCGGGGATGACCATTGCCGTCGAGACCGAGACGAGGCGGGACAAGTCTCGCCGCTTGGCGGCTTATGGCGTCGGGGATTTCGGTCTTAACATCTACTGGAACACGCTGACGCTGTTCCTCGTCTTCTTCTACACGGTGGTCGTCGGTCTCGACCCGAAAGTCGCGGGACTGATCTATTTTATCGGCATGGCGTGGGACGCGGTCAGCGACCCCGTCGTCGCTGGATTGGCGGAGCGTGTGCGGACGCCCCGCGGGACCTATCTGCCGTTCCTCTTCTACGGAAGTCCCTTGCTGGCTCTCGCTTTCGTTCTTCTCTTTTGGGTGCCCCCATTCGAGGGCAGTGCACTTATCCTCGTTCTTATCGCGGTGGCCTTGCTGTTCCGCACGGCCTACACACTCGTCGCGATCCCATATGCTGCCCTGTCCGCCCGCGTGACCTATGACAGCATGGAACGCACGGAACTGGCCGGGGTGCGCATGTTCTTCGCCTTCGGGGGGCTCCTTCTAGTGTCGCTGCTAGCGCCCAAGATGCTGCGCGCCATCTCAGGGGGTAACGAGTATACCGACGGGGCGTTTCTCGTGGCGTCCGTGGCGGGCGCGGTCGTCGCGACAGCGGCGCTCTACCTTTGCTACGCCTTGTCGCGGGAAAGGCCCCCACCTGGCGGATCGGAGCTGTCACATCCCACATTGCGCCAAGTGGCTCATGTCCTGTTGCGTAACCGCGCGCTGCTGATCCTGTTGTGCATTATATTTCTGCAGTCTTCCGGCAATGCGAGCCTCATGGTTTCGCTGCTCTTTTTCCTGGAGACGCAGGAGGGCCTTGCCAGTCAGGAGACAGTCCTGACGGCCTTTGCCGTGGCGACCATGGTCGGAGTACCGCTGTGGACGCAGATCATACGCTGGACAGGCAAAAAGATCGCCTGGGTCCTTGCGTCTTCGATCATGACGGCATCGGGCCTCGCCATGCTCGTGTTCGGAACCCTGCCTGTTATGGCCGTTCCCGTGCCGATCATAGTTTACGGGGCCTGTCTTGGCGCGTTCGCTGTCATGCTTTGGTCGTTCGTGCCGGACACTGTGGAGTACGGACAAGTTCAGACGGGCCTGCGTGCGGAAGGGGTGAGTTTCGGAGCCGTCATGGTATCCCAAAAACTGGCCGGGGCTTTGATGGGCCTGATTGTGGGGCTTGTTCTGGCCCGGATTGGATTTGACGCTAATCTGGCGTCCCAGACCGAAGAGACGCGGCAAGGCCTGTTCGTCTTCCTATCTCTTGCCCCAGGACTATTATTTCTTTTGAGCGCGGTTCCCGTTTTGATGTTACCGCTGAGTCGACGACGCCATGCCGATATGGTCTCCGCCCTGTCCGGGCGGTCGCCAGACACGGTCGAAGTACCGTCGCGTGAGGGGTAGGAGCAGGACATGGTCCGAATGGTGGATGTCGCCAAGGAAGCCGGCGTGTCGGTCAAGACCGTCAGCCGGGTCCTGAACAACGAACCGCATGTGCAGGATGCCATGCGCCGCCGCGTCCGTGCCGCGATCACCGATCTTGGCTACGTCCCCAGCGCGTCGGCTCGCAGCCTGCGCAGCAGCCGGTCCTATGCGATCATGCTCATGATCCACGATACGCGCTCCACCTTTGCCAACACGATTCAGTTCGGCGCGCTGCAGGCTTGCCAGGATCTTGGCTATCACTTGCAGCTGTCCATGGTCGGGTCCGATACGCTGGGATGCCGTGACAGGCTTGCGGCCTGGTTTTCCAAACAGTTCGAGACCGGGCGTCCGGACGGCTTGGTGCTCGTTCCGCCCATGTCCAACAATCCCATCGTGGGGGAAGCGTTGGCCGACGTGAAGCTTCCCGTCGTGCGCATTGGTCCGTGCCGCCAGGCGTCCCCTTGCGTGAAGATCGATGATGAACGCGCGGCCTACGATATGACGCGCCACCTCATCGCACAGGGCCACGAACGCATCGCCTTCATCCGGGGCAAGGAAGACCAAGACGCAACGCATCTGCGGTATGATGGATACGTCCGGGCAATCAGTGAAGCCGGGCTGTCCGTGGATCCGTCCTTGGTGTTCCCAGGTTTCTTTGATTTCGAGTCCGGGTTTGCGGCGGGCACGACCATGCTGGCTTTGGATCAACCGCCTACGGCTGTGTTCGCGGCCAACGACGACATGGCGGCAGGTGTGATCATGGCGGCCCATAGGCGAGGCGTTGCCGTGCCGGACGCGCTTTCCGTCGCCGGGTTCGATGACTCGGATGTTGCTGTAAGGACCTGGCCCGCCATCACGACGATCCGCCAGCCCGTGGAAGCGATCGGCAAGACTGCCGTCGAAACGCTCGTTGCCGCCGCAGGAGCGTCGGAGCGGGAGCTTTCGACACAGACGCTCGACTATGATCTGGTCCTGCGCAAATCCACGGCCCCGCCTGCGGGCTGATCCTATCGGATGCACAAAAAGTCGCTGGTCGCCGTGATTGACAACGATGGTCAAACGCGGTCCAACTCGGCCTAACGACTGAGTCCAGGGGAGGGGACCACGCGTGAGCGAGGCTTCTGAAAAGCGATTAAAGATCGTCGTCGTGGGTGGCGGCACTGCGGGCTGGATGAGTGCGGCTGGCATTGCGAGCCTGCTGGGCCATGCCGTGGACGTCACGCTGGTTGAATCCGAGGCCATCGGAACGGTTGGCGTGGGAGAAGCGACCTTGCCGCACCTCCGCCATTTCAACCGGACTATCGGCCTGGACGAAGCCGCCATGATGGCGGAGACGCGCGCGACCGTGAAGCTTGGTATCGAGTTTGTGGATTGGGGCCGCAAGGGTGAGAGCTACATCCATCCCTTCGGTGACTTCGGCCAGCCCGATGACGGGGTGGGCTTCCATCACTATTGGGGTCGGCTGAACGAAGCGCCGACAGCTTTCGGTGACTACTCCCTGCCGGTTGTCATGGCGCGCGAAGGCAAGTTTGCTCCGCCACCAGAGAACCCGTCCTCCCATCTGGCTGGCTTCCGCTGGGCCTATCAGTGCGATGCGACCCTTTATGCGCCCCTTTTGCGCCGCCACGGCGAAGACCGCGGTGTGACACGGATTGAGGGGCGTATCGTCTCGGCCACGCGTGGCGCGGACGGCGATGTAGCCACGGTTGTGCTAGAGGATGGGCGAACGGTCGAAGGCGATTTGTTCATCGACTGCTCGGGTTTCCGCTCTCTGCTCCTGGGCGGAGAACTTGAAATCGATTTCGAGGATTGGACGCAATGGCTTCCCTGCGACCGCGCGGTCGCAGCGGCGTGCGAAGCCAGCGGCCCGTTGCTGCCTTATACAAGGGCTACCGCCCGGGACGCAGGATGGCAGTGGCGCATTCCGCTGCAGCACCGCACGGGGAATGGCTATGTCTATTCCAGCGCGCACCTCGACGATGCGGACGCCGAAGACGCTCTGTTTTCGTCCCTGGAAGGCAAGCCTCTCGCGGAGCCCAAGCGTCTGCGTTTCCGAACGGGCAAGCGCCGCGCGCTCTGGTCGCGCAACGTTGTAGGCGTTGGCCTGTCAGGCGGGTTCCTGGAGCCATTGGAAAGCACGTCCATCTACCTCATCCAGCAAGGGATCACTTACCTGGTGGAACTGCTGGGCCGCGATCACAGAGCCGTTGCTCCGCGCGCGGAATATAACCGGATGATGGATCTGGAATTCGAACGTATTCGCGACTTCCTCATTCTGCACTACCACGCGACCGAACGGGACGACACGCCGTTCTGGAACCAGATGCGCACCATGGAGGTGCCGGACAGCCTTGCGCGCAAGATGGAACTCTTCCGCCGTCGGGGTCGGGTAGAAACCTATGATCACGGCCTCTTCCTGGAAGCGAGTTGGCTTGCCGTCTATCTGGGGCAGCGTGTCGTGCCAGCCGACGTCGACCCACGCGCGTCCGAGGTGCCGCAGAGAGACGTTGCTCGCGGTCTTCGAGGCATGCGCTCTGCTATCGAGAATGCGACCCGCAACATGCCCAGCCATGCGGACTGGATCGCACGTCACTGCCCCTCGGAATCCAAGGCAGCGGCATGACGGCGCCTTTCACCATTCATGTGACGGGGCAGGGCTTTGCGCCTTGGCTGGCCGCCTGCATCGTTGCCCGCTTCGGTTGCCCGCCGCAGGCTGTGTCTGTCGAGGCGAGAGCAGGGGAGGGAAGGACCCTTCTGCTTCGGCAAACCTCCATGAAGTGGCTGTCTGCCATCGGTGTGCCGGAGGACCAACTGGCGCGCTTTGGAAAGCCTGCACGTTATTGGGGAAAACCATTCGGTGTCGAGCTCCCCATAGGAGAAGGTAACAAAGCGGGCGTCTGGATTGAAGAGGCCGCGTATGAACAGGGCCTTGCCGCTGTGGCAAAACAGGCGGGTATCCATGTCGGTCGTCGGCCCGCCACGCTCGAACTGGCGGCATCGCCGGGCGCTGCTGCAGACACGCTTCCTATCGGCGCTGCTGCCAGTTCATCGCTGGGACATGCCGAGGTCGAACACCTCGCGATTTCCGATGCAGCCAGCGCTCTGGCTTTTGCCGTTCCAGGCGATAATCCCATTCCCGTTGCGCCGCCGCGTTGCCCGTGCCGTTCCGGTGATGAGCGATATGATGGCGCTTATTGGCGGTACAGAACCCTCTCAGTCCTTGCAGCATCAGATCGAAGTTTGGCGCTCACTCGGCCATGTCTGCGCGCGAGACGACGATCCGTTCCACGCTGACGTCTGGCGGGCTGCCTTGACGCAGCGCGTAGGTGTGCCGGACGCATTGCCCCTTTATCGCAAAGGCGTGCCTGCATGAGCGCTCCGATTACCAAAATCCTGATTGCAGGAGGGGGGACGGCCGGATGGATGACCGCGGCCGCGCTCAGCCGTTTCTTGCCGCGTGAGCGAACGACGATCACGCTGGTCGAGTCCGAAGCCATCGGCACGGTCGGCGTCGGTGAGGCGACCATCCCGCAGATTGCTACCTTCAACCAGATGCTTGGCATCAACGAGGCAGACTTCGTCCAAGCCACCAATGCGACCTTCAAGCTCGGCATCGAGTTCCGTGATTGGGGACATCTGGGCGAGCGCTACTTCCATCCCTTCGGTACACATGGCTGGGATTTGGAAGGGACGGATTTCCACCACTTCTGGAAGCGGGCCGCAGAGTTGGGCGATCCCTACTCACTGGACGATTATTGCCTGAACAGCCGGGCAGCCTATTCTGGTAAGTTTGCCATTCATGACGGCAATCCGCGATCTCCGCTCTCAAAGCTGGCTCATGCCTATCATTTTGACGCTGGCCGCTACGCGGCGTTTTTGCGCCACTACGCCGAAGGCCGCGGTGTGGTCCGAGTGGAAGGCAAGATCGAGGACGTGCAGCAGGATGTGCAGACGGGTCACGTCACGGCACTGACGCTGGAAGACGGCCTGAAGATCGAAGCCGAACTCTTCATTGACTGTACGGGCTTCCGCGCGCTTCTGATCGGCCAAGCGTTGGGTGTGAATTACCGCGACTGGTCGGACCTTCTGCCCATGGACCGCGCCTTTGCCGTCGCGACCGCACGCAACGAGGATCCGAAACCGTACACGATCGCAACCGCGCGGGATGCAGGCTGGACCTGGCGCATCCCCTTGCAGCACCGCACCGGCAACGGGCACGTCTACGCGTCGCGCTACACGGATGACGAGGCGGCGCTAGAGACCCTTAAAAGCGCGCTGGACGGCGAGATGATCGGAGAACCTTGTGCGCTGCGGTTTACCACGGGCGTGCGCGACCGCTTCTGGGACAAGAACGTCGTTGCCATTGGTCTGTCGGGCGGCTTCCTGGAGCCACTCGAAAGCACGAGCATTCACATGATCCAGACAGCGGTGGCCAAGCTGCTGGCGCTTTTCCCGGAAACGGATTTCGCATCAGAGGACCGGGACGAGTATAACCGCTTGCTGCACACCACCTTCGGTCACATTCGGGACTTTATCGTCCTGCACTATGCGGTCACGGAACGTGTCGACACGGCGTTCTGGCGCGATCGCCAAACGCTGGATCTGCCCAATACCTTAGCCCGCAAGATGGCACTGATGGAAGGGTCTGGACGTTTCTTCCGCTATGACGATGAACTTTTCTCGGTAACGAGTTGGCTCGCCGTTATGGCAGGCCAGGGCAAGCCTCCAAAGCGCTACAATCCCACAGCGGGCGGCATATCCGACCACAACCTCCTCGCCAGCCTTTCCGAGATGCGCAAGGTCGTCGAGCATGCGACCGCGTCCATGCCGACCCATCAGGAGTTTCTGTCGCGCCTGCAGGGCAAGGCTGCCGCTTAGAGCCTACGACTATGAATAACGCTAACGAAATCCGGAAGATCGTCATTGTGGGCGGCGGAACGGCGGGCTGGATGGCGGCGTCCGTACTCGGCTATCTGCTGGACGGACACCGACTGTCGATCACGTTGGTCGAGTCCGAAGCTATTGGAACGGTTGGCGTGGGCGAAGCCACCATTCCGCCGATCCTGTTGTTTAACAAGATGCTGGGTATTAGCGAACAGACATTCCTGAAGCGCACCAAGGGCACGATAAAGCTCGGTATCGAATTCTGCGATTGGAAGCGGCTGGGTCACAGCTATCTTCATCCATTCGGTGATTTCGGGACCGATATCGAGACGATCCCGATGCACCATTTCTGGCTCCGTCAGAAGGCGGCAGGCCACGAGGTGCCGGACCTCTTTTCGTTCTCCCTGATGGCGGAAGCCGCGCGCAAGGGCCGGTTCACGCCGCCTGCCTATGACAATCCAAGATCGGTCCTTTCAGGCGTTCATTATGCCTACCAGTTCGATGCCGGGCTCTATGCGGCCATGCTGCGCGACTATGCGGAGCATCACGGTGTGCGCCGGGAAGAAGGCAAGGTCGTATCGGTGGAGCGTGGCGCGGAGAGCGGACATGTCACCCAGCTAATCCTGGATGACGGACGCGAGATCGAAGGCGAGCTCTTTATCGACTGCTCCGGCTTCCGCGGTCTGCTGATCGGCGGCGCGATGGATGTGGACTATGTGGATTGGCGCGAGTGGCTGCCTTGCGACCGGGCTTTCGCCGTAGGGTGTGAGATGGAAGGCGACCCGATCCCCTACACACGCGCAACCGCGCGCGACGCAGGCTGGCAGTGGCGCATCCCGCTACAGCACCGCACGGGCAATGGTCACGTCTTCTGCTCGGAGTTCCAGGACCCGCAGGATGCACTCGATATATTGATAGGGAGTCTCGACGGGGCGCCACTGAGCGAGCCCAAGGCTCTGAAGTTCACGACAGGGCACCGTGAGCGTTTTTGGGACGGCAACGTCGTCGCGCTTGGGCTGGCGGCCGGGTTCCTGGAGCCTTTGGAAAGCACTTCGATCCATCTCGTACAGACGGGTCTCGCCCGGCTGATGGCGAACTTCCCGGACAAGCGTTTCAGCCCCACCGCGATCAAGACGTTCAACACGCGCACACTCTGGGAATATGAGCGTATCCGGGATTTTCTCGTGCTGCATTATACGCAGACGGAACGCGACGACACGGCGTTCTGGCGGCATTGCCAGCAGATCGCCCTGCCACCGGATCTGGACCGAAAAATCAGCATGTTCCGCGAGACAGGGCGCATCAAGCGTGAGGACCAGGAACTGTTCACAGAGTCCTCATGGCTCGCCGTCATGCACGGCCAAGGCGTCGAGGCGGATGCGTGGGACCCGATGGTGGAGCGTTTCCCCATTCCTGACATGGCGCGCCGTCTCGATTCCATGCACAGTCTTATCGACCGGGCTTCGGACGCCATGCCGACGCATGGAGACTTCCTGAGACAGGTCGCGGGTTAAGCGTGTCTTAGATCCGCGCCGGAGTCAGCGGCGTGTGAAAATTCCATCGATGATACTGGAGATACGGCTCCAGCGGCTCTGACTCTGTGTGTTGGTGCTTTCCCTCGCAATAACCTCACGCGCTTCATCGAGTTTGCTTTCGCGCACAAGCGTCAAAGCCTGCGAGAAGTCATTGATGTCGCATCTGTCGGCCGTCTCGGCTCGCCAGAAACCTTGTGCGTCATTGGTCAATATGCAGCGGGAGTCCGGGGCCAGACTGTACCAGACCACGCCGCGCAGATCCTCGATCGCGCCAAGGGCATAATCTCCATGCGCGATGACATCGAGTTTCCCCCGGTCCAGATCCGACGTATCGACAGTCGTCAGCAGGCTCGACACCCGCCTGTCCGGCGGTGAGAACCCGATACGACGAGCCCGGTTGATAAAATTGGAGACGAGCAAGGCCTTGTCGTGGCGCGACGCATACAGCGTCATGTTTTCCGCGACACCGTCAATGGAAGGAAAGGAGTCCAGGAAACCGGCTTCGCAGTCTTCCGGCTTTTGCTGGCAGTTCACATTGGATGAAGGCCCTTCGACCGGCACGTCGGGAGAGGCGAAGATGACTTGCGCGAAACGCGGAGCATCACTGTCCGGACGGTTGGCTTCGATCTGTTTCAAGGCTTCAATGAGAATGCGGTTGCCCATCGAGTGTGCGACCAGGTGGATTTTGTCCGCGCCAGAGCGGTCGGTGATCAAGGTGAGATAGTCCCGCAGGGCTTCGGCCGACTTCGACGACATGCGTTCGCTCTGACGGTAACCTGTCAGCGTTTTTCCGGCGGGCCAAGTGAACAGGGCGGCTCCCTCTTTCATATCCAGGTCGACGGCCAGTTTCGCAGTGCGCCGGACGGCCGAGTTGAACGGAACACCATGGCCGTGAACGAAGACGAACATTTCACGCTCACCCGCAGGCTGCGATGTGACGGAAGCATTCAGCGACTGCGCAAAGGATGTTTGGCTCGAAGAGACATTCACGCGTTTCAGCACGATATGAATGCCGTCGACGGCGTCCCGCGGACCCGGGCTGCCAATATCGCCGACGGGCAGGTTTCTCGGAACGGTCGTATCCACCGTTCCGAGAACAAGATCGCGTCCCTGATTCGAAAGTTTCCGGCCATAATACTTTTCGGGATCCGTTGGTTTGCGAACGGCACGGTTGGTTCCGTAGAAGACTGTGACGGGGATGGATGGGTCCGAGAAGACCCTTTCGGGAAACGATGCGGCAATGACAGTAGTCGTTGGAGACGGTGGGGCGCCCGCGAAAGGTGCCGGAGCGCATAGCTGAGGGTTAGATATGTAAGTCCCATCCCAACATTGGGCTGCATCCGGGCCGAACAAGCCTTTCAGAGCGCTGTCTCGACGGTCTATCGCCGCTGCGGTCTTGGCGTCGTCACTGCCAAACTCTGACGATAGGAGGTGGATGGCCGTATCCCTCATTTTCATGGAGAGGTCAGGGACCTTCGTTTCAACCTGTCCTGCATAGGCTTCCCACTGTGCGGCAATGCGACGAGCCGTATCCGTCATCGATAGCAGCAATGTTCCGTCTGCGGCGCAGACGTCAGAAAAGCCGAACGCGCATTGTTCGCGCGCGAGGCTGCGCATGCGGTAAAGGTCGATCAGCGCCCGGACAGAATTACCCGATTGTTCATTCGCAAAAGCACGGCGATCCAGTGCCGCGAAGAGGTCCGAGACCGCTTGGCGTGTCTGATTGTCGTATAATTTCCGCAAGAAACGATTGTCTGGCGTGCGTGCCCACCGGCCCTCCCGGCTGATGAGGTCGATCGAAACGACTCCAGCACTATCGATGTCAGGAAAGGTGTCCAACTTATCTATGCCCGCGACGAAGGACCCAAAGTATAGCCTCTGTAGTGCAGCGACGGCCTTGCCACGGGCCACTATGGTGCGATCAAACTCGCCCTGTTGCGTCGCGAGTTGGCCCATCAAGGAGAGCCGTTCGAAATAGGCGTTGAGCAGTGCCGTCCGTCCGACGGGATCGGTCGTGTTGGAGAGCTCCGCTTCATCCTTTTCTAGCAGGGGCGAGAGAATGGATATTCCGTCTTCGAAAAAGCCCATCTCCGCCAGCTCTTCAGCCAACTCCATTTTGACGCTACGCACCTCACGAGCGGAAAGCCCAAGTGGCGTATCGCTGAAGTCAGAGCTGGATAGCTGTAACGCAACATCACGGGCGCCTTGGGTCTCGCCCTGCTCGACAGCTGTTGTGTAGCGTTCGAGCAGGGTCTGTGTGCCGATTGTCTGCCGTGCGTAAGACGGCGCTGCCATCATGACCGACAGTACGACCACTAGAGAGAAGAAACGGAAGAAGGTCATACTGTTGGCTCCGTCTGGATAGGTGACCTAGTGGTCGAGGCAGCTGCGGTCCGGATTATCCCAATGCTCCGTGGCGAAGCATTCCACCACCTCTTTCGTTTCCCGGGCTGCGCGGCGGGCGATCGTCGGTTGTGCGGGCGCACCGGAGAAAAAGACCGTGCCGGGGAACCAGCCAAAAGCCCGGACATTCCACTGCGACTTCGGCACCACGTCGGGGTGAAGGCCTTCGTCGCGGGCAATGCTCGCAAAGCGTTGCTGGCGCAGAGCGGGGTCGAGGATCAGGTCCAGTTCCTTGCGGGTCTCCGTATGGCAGCTGACACAATCCGTGTTAAAGAAGTGCCCCCGGGCCGGGTCGGCCACGGCGTTGACGATATCGGCGAACTTGGCGTCCGATTGGCCGAACCTGTTTCCATCCGTGTCAAAGCCGGGATCGTCAAAGGCGGCTGCGGTCGAGAAACCTGCTCCTTCGATCTGCGCTGGGACTTGGCCCGGCATGTTGATACCGCATCCGACCGGGCGGCTATTGGACGTTGCCGGGAAGGGATCGACCCGGTTGCCCCGGCCCGTAAAGTTCAACATCTGCCCGAAGATCGGTGCCGGTCCCGGCTGGACGATTGCCGGGCTCGGAAAGGCCTCTATCCGGCCAGTCGCCGGGCTGCGTTGCATTGCAACGAAAATCCACGGTTCCGGGCGCGGGTCGGGAATGCCAGCCACTGAGACGGCGAACAGATCTACGGGGGTGATGTGGTTCTGTAAGAGATCCTTGATGCCGTCCTGCAAGGCAGCCGTGGCCGCGGCGCTCTCAAAGGCAGGATGAACGCCGAGGGCCTGGCCGTCCGTGACGATGCCGTGGTCGCGCTCCAGTCTGGCTTTCAGCGCGACGACATCATCCATGAAGTCACCGAAAGCGTCCATATCGGCCCGATTGTGCAAGGGGCAGGTCGCGTTCGCGTCGCGGCTGTCATGGAAAGCATAGACAAGATGCAGGCTTCCATCGAGAATTTCGAATTGATCGTTCCGGTCGGTGTGGAAGGGTTGCAGCGTCAGCCGGACTTGCGGCGACTTCCCGAAAGTATTGAACATGTCCTTTGTGAGACCGGGCGCACCAGGGTCGATACGAATGCCGGCCAGAGCCCATGTCTTGCGGAGCTCTTCGTCGGATGTTCCGACAAGGCCCTGGTTGGGGAAAGCGATCTGATGGGTCTCGCCCGTGACATTGCCTTGGCGGTCACGCACTTCGACACTGCCTGCATTGACCGGAAGCGCGCGTCCATCGGGCAGGGTGAGCGTTGAAGGACCCGTGGCGACGTTCATGACGTCCCTGAATTGAGCTGCGGGCAGGATATTGCCACTGTCGAAATCATCCAACGTAAGAGTTGTGGCGTTCAGTTGGGTCGCGGATGTCGGGAACGGGAATAGGATCGAAACGTCGTTCGCATTGAATACGATAGGTCCGCGGTCGGATGTCGTTTCTACGGTTGAATTGATCTGACTGTTGTCCGTCGCGCTCGACGTATCGACGCTGGTACACGCCACCAGTCCACCGAGAATGAATGTCGTCGCGAGCAGGTAGCCCTCGGTTGAATTCATGAACATGATGTCTCCCCTTAGTAAGCGTGAAACGTCCCTCCTGCGTCACGCTTCACAATTCATACGGGCAAACAGACACTTTTCAAGGTGACAGGGATGGGTTGGTATTGATAACATGGGATATCGGGAAGGGGAGATCACGATGGGCCATGAGACACTCGTTGCGCGGCACAAGCCGCATATTCTTCGAACGCTTTTGATCGTCATATTGATGATCCCTGGCGTGCTGATCAGTTTCTTCCTGATCATATTCCTCTTCCCCGGCTTGGCTTCGATGTTCGGTGACAACCGCTACAAGCAGGCCGACACGGACCATGAGATCGTGGAGACGGATGTCGTCTATCTCCAACAGGGATGGCAGGAAGACTATCGTCGCCGTTACTATTTCACGCCGCAGGGATCGTTCATCATCCCGATGGATATGGCCTTGTCCCTGGAAGGCCCAGGTACACGCTCGCTTCTGTTTACCGGAGACGATGGCGGTCTGGCCGTGACAGATTATGGCTTTCTTCCATACCCTTCCACCAAGGGCCGCGACGGACCCGAACTTAACCCCTATGGACTGCCTATCGGGTTCACGATCGATGGTTTCGTCGAAGACAAGTTCAAAGACAGCCACAAAAACGAGACCGCCATGCTCGGCATGACCTGCGCGGCCTGTCACACAGCGGATATGAATATCGCGGGACAGACGGTTCGTGTCGAAGGCAGTCAGGCTTTCGGCGACTTTATGGGCTTGTTCACGGCGATGGACCAAGCTTTGGCCGAAACTTTGGCGGACCCGGCGAAGTACAGACGCTTCGAAGCCCGGCAAGCCGAATGGATCGAACGTCATCCTGAACTGGTCGAAGAGGACACACCCCTTCGTCTCCGCCTGGAAGGTGTGATCCAACATCGTTCCGATTGGCAGCGCCGAAACACACCGAATGTAGATGGAGGTTTTGGACGGGTCGATGCGTTTGGCGTGATCTTCAATCAGGTGGTGGGCCGTGACGTCCACATGGATGCCCAGGCGCCATTCGGAAACGTCCGCTCGCCAGACGCTCCTGTCTCCTATCCCGTTCTATGGGACACGCCGCATATGGGCCGTGTACAGTGGAATGGTGTCGGCAACAATGTTCGCGCCGGTGGCGTTCTCGGTCGGAACTTCGGGCAGGTCCTGGGCGTGTTTGGCCAGTCGGAGGTCTCGCGCGAAGCGCTCAGCGCTGGATATTGCAATACGGTCAAGCGCCGCAACCTGAACGCTATCGACTATTGGATCCGTTCACTCAATTCTCCGCGCTGGGAGGACGAAGCCCTCGCAGATCTTCTTCCCAAACTCGATACGAGCCTGGTTGCGCGCGGGAGCGAAGTTTACGCCCGAGAATGCAAAAGCTGTCATGCGCCCATGCCGGAGAACTATCGCGACGTGGACCCTGACGAGAAAACAAGCTGCGATGTTCCGATCACGCTGGTCACGGCGGACGCGGCCGGAACCGATCTCGCAACGGCTGACACAGGTGTGCGCGTCGGTGCCTACTCCAATGGTTTGTCCGGACTGAAATCTGTTTCCCGCAAAGGCGAGACGATGGCACCTGTCGAGCCATTCGTGAATGTGCTCAGTGAAGTCGTCACACGCTCCATCGCAGGGTCTTTCCGGACACTGACTTGCGATGGTCAGACGAACCCAGGCGACCTGATAGATGCGACGGCTGCTTTCGGGATGATGTTTAAGGCCAGTCGTGGTAACGATACGCTAACGCGTTCCCGGGCCTATGATCATTCGCCGTCCGACCCGGACATGGGAGCTTCCGCACCTGCTTCGGAACGCGATCCCGACACGGAATGCGGCAGCGATTCAGTCCGCTACTTCTATGATGGGGAAGACCGCGATACGTACCGGACGGACAGCTACCGCGCTCGTCCCCTGAACGGAATCTGGGCATCGGCACCCTACCTGCACAACGGTTCGGTCCCCACTCTCGCCGATCTTTTGGAGGTCGAAGAGGACCGTCCAGAGGTGTTCTCCATCAGCAAGAAGCCAACCTTCGACCCTGTTCGCGTCGGCTTGGTTCCCTCCGATGCCACCCAAGCGTTCCAGTACGATACGCGTATCCCTGGCAATTCGAACTCCGGCCATGTGCACGGGACAAATCTGCCGCCGGTGGATAAGGCCGCTTTGCTGGAATATCTGAAATCGCTTTGATCCGAAACGAGCTCTGCGCTGGGCTGAATTCCCCGACCGCGCTAGCTGAAACGTAGTCCCTCACGCCTCATGCGTGGGGACCCCCCACAATGTGGGAATTGTCTTCACACGGTAGTTTTTGGACATCGCCCTGAATGGATGGCGTGCGCCTTGGCCTGAGCGGCTGGGCTTGAGTCATCCGTCACGATTAGGGCGCCCTTTCGATTGCGGCGCAATTGAAGGGCTATCATCCGTGAACTACCATCCAGAATTCGACCTGACGTCACCTTCGCTGAAAGCGGCAAAGCGTGGACGCGGGACACGGACATCGCTGAAGCTGGGGCTCGGGACTTTGTCCCTGGCAGCGTTCATGGCCTCCAAGGCTAGCGCTCAGACGGCAACGAATGCCGATCAGGTGGACCTTAACGATGTCGATGGCGTATCCAGTTCGAACGTCCTTGCCGACGGTTCGCTGGAAGTCACACTGGAGAATGGCGAGACCTTTATCGTCCAGGCTGGCGACTTCTCCGTTGTTGGCGGAGAGATTATCATTGACGGCGCAACAGCCCAAGCCCTGGCCAGTGCAGCGGGCGCGGCCGGAATTTCCAGTTCTGCGTTGCTTTTCGGCGCGGCAGCGGTTGCTGCGGGTGCGGTTGTCGCCATTTCGGAAAGCGGCTCCGGGGATGACGCTCCGGCCACACCGCCAGCAGCTGCGAACACTGCGCCGACACTTTCGCTCTCCAGCACGACCGTCACTGTCGCTGAGAACGCCACGGCTGTGCCAGTAACCGTCAGCGGCAGCGATGCCGATGCGGGCGACACGCTGACCTATACGCTCTCGGGCGCGGACGCGGCGGCGTTCAACATCGATGCGGCGACAGGGCAGTTCAGTTTCGCAACAGCTCCTGACTTCGAAGCGCCGACTGACGGCGGAGCTGATAATAGCTACGACGTGACGGTCACGGTCTCCGATGGGACGGCCAGCGTGAGCGAAGACCTCGTCATCACGGTCGGCAACGAGAACGATAACGATCCTGTCTTCACCTCTGGAGCCGTTGCGAGGGTCGACGAGGGGCAAACGGCGACCGACTATACCGCTGCCGCGACCGATGCGGATGGCGATACTGTCACCTATTCCATCACGGGCGGAGCCGATGCGGCCTTGTTTGCCATCGATGCCGCAACAGGGGCGCTGACACTGATCGCTGCAGCCGATGCAGATGCGCCGAACGACGCAAATGGTGACGGCATCTATGACGTCGAGATTAGCGCCAATGACGGAACGAACAGCACGGCGCAGACTGTTGCGGTGACACTGAACGACGTCAACGAAGCTCCCGTCTTCGGCGCGGGAACCTCGGCCACGGTCGTCGAAGGAACAACGCAAGTCGGTGTTGTGGCCTCCGCTGCGGATCCAGAAGGCGGGGCGCTGACCTACTCGCTTGGCACATCGGGCGACAGCGCGCTGTTCACGGTTGATGCGGCGACTGGCGCGCTGAGCTTCGTATCAGCCCCGGACTTCGAAAATCCGACGGACGGCAATGGCGACGGGACGTTCGATGTCGAATTGATCGCAACGGACCCGCAAGGCCTTAGCGCCATGCAAACAGTCACCGTCACGGTGAGCGATGGCAATGAGGCGCCAGTCATAACGAGCGCGGCCTCAGTGAATGTCGATGAAGGTTCGACAACAGCCTTCACAGCCACTGCGACGGACGGCGATGCGAACGACACGCTGAGCTATTCCATTGTTGGTGGGGCCGATGCGTCGCGTCTTACTATCGATGCCAGCACGGGCGTCGTAAGCTTTGCCCCGGCCGCGAACTTCGAGGCCCCATCCGACGGGAACTCGGACAATGTGTTCGAGGTGCGCATCCGCGTAACGGATTCCAATGGCCTGACGGACGAGCAGGACGTGTCCATCAGCCTTCAGGACATCAACGACGAATCGCCGGTTTTCTCCTCGTCGCCAACCGTGGCGGTCGATGAGGGTGCTCAGGGGGCAGTCTACACAGCCATCACGACCGACATCGACAGCAACAACGTATCCTACCAGATTGCCGGAGGGTTGGACGGCAATCTGTTTTCCATCAATTCTGCGACAGGAGCGCTCAGCTTCACGGCTCCGCCTGACTTCGAAAACCCGACCGATGGAAATATGGACAATGTCTACCAGGTCAATGTCCAGGCCTCGGACGGTACTAATACGGCAACGCAGACGGTGACCATTACGGTCAACGATGTTGACAACGAATCCGCTCCCAATGTCACCTCCGCCGCCGCGCAGAGTTTTGCCGAAGACACCATGGGCGCAACTGTGGTCTTCACGGTCGCGGCGCAGGATCCCGATGCCGGCAATGCGGGTTTGACCTATGCGATTACAGGTGGGGCTGACGCCGGGCTCTTCACGATCGATCCGGCAACGGGCGATGTCGCGCTCAGCAATGCTCAGGACTTCGAGATGCCGGGCGATGCCGGGACGGACGGCGTTTTTGACATCACCGTATCGGTCACGGACCAGCCAGCACTCGGCATGCCCCGGACGACCGATCAGAATATCCAGATCACGCTGACGAATGTGGACGACGTCGCGCCTGTCTTTACCAGCGCAGCAACCGCAAGCGTCGCTGAAAACCAGCTTGCGACAGGCTACTCTGCCGCAGCGGACAACACAGATGGCCAGCAGAGCAGCGTCGTGTTCACCATCACGGGCGGTGCGGATTCCGGGGCTTTCGTCATCGATAGCGCAACTGGTGAGCTGTCCTTCGATTCCAACAATGCTGCGCCGGACTTCGAGGCGGCCGCAGACTCGAACACCAACAATGCCTACGAGGTGGAGATTACGGCAACCGACGCGTCCGGTCTGACAGCGACTCAGCTCACGACCATTTCCGTCATCGATGTGAACGACAACGCGCCTGCTTTCAGTACGCCCGCGGCCATTAGCATCGACGAAAACGATACGGCGACGGGTCTGACTCCTGCGGCCACCGATGCGGACCCTTCCGACACAGTTACCGTGACGCTGAGCACGGCAGGCGACAGCGCGCTCTTCCAACTGAATGCCATGACGGGCGAGTTGGAGTTCATCGCGGGTCCGGATTTTGAAAACCCTGCGGACGGTAATACGGACAATGTCTATGAAGTCGAGCTGATCGCGAGCGACGGAACTCAGACGACCACGCAGACGGTCTCGGTAGCGGTCAATGACCGGATCAATGAGCTGTCGCCTGTCGTGACGTCTCCCAATACGGGGTCCGTCGACGAAAACAGCACGGGAACGATCCTTCAGGTCACCGCCACGGACGGCGACCCAGGCAACCAAGGCTTCACCTACGCGGTCGTCGGCGGGGCCGACAGCGCGCTGTTTTCCATCGATGCAAATGGCAACCTCAGCTTCAATGCTGGGCAGGATGCGGACGCCACTCCGTCTGCAGATGCCAACCAGGACGGGACTTTCGAAGTCGAGGTCGAGGTCACGGACAGTCCGGCCATGGGCGCATCGCGCAGCTCCACGCAGACCATTATGGTCACGCTGGATAACCTCGACGACCGGGCGCCTGTAATCACCAACATTCCGTCGCCAGTCACGGTTGCGGAGAACACGCCCGCGACGCAGGTCATATTCACCGCCAATGCGATCAACGACGACGCGGTTGGTGGCAGTACGGGAGTAGTCTATTCCCTGTCCGGTCTGGACTCAGGCAATTTCACTATCGACGCGAATACGGGCGAAGTGCGCTTTGTCGCGGCTCCAGACTTCGAAGCGCCGACAGATGCCAGCACAAACAACATTTACGGCATCCGGGTCGAGGCGACCGATCCGTCCGGGCAGACCTCGTTCCAGAATCTGTCCGTTCTAGTCACCAATGCCAACGACCAGGCACCCGTCTTCTCCTCCGCCGTGACGGCGAATGTGGACGAGAACAGCACAGCCGACTTCTACACGGCCGTGGCTGCGGACAATGAAACCAACGCCGCCGTAACCTACAGCCTTGGCATGGCGGGCAACAGCAACCTGTTTTCCATCAACGCCAACACGGGCGCGCTGTCCTTCACCAATGCCGCAGACGCAGAAAACGGTGCCGGGTCCGGCGCGAACAATAATGACTACACGGTCGAGATCATCGCCGATGATGGCTCTGGCACGACTGCGTCTCAAACCGTTATGGTGACCGTCAACGATCTGAACGATAACAGCCCGGCTTTCGGTGCTGCGACGGCTGCGGTGAGTGTAGACGAGAACACAGCGTCGACAGGCTACACGGCTTCGGCGATGGACGCAGATCTGACAGGAACTGTGACCTACTCGATCACGGGTGGGGCGGATCAGAACGACTTCACGATCGATGCCAGCACAGGCGCACTATCGTTTGCGAACAATCCGAACTTCGAGATGCCGGTCGATGCGAACACGGATAACGAGTATATCGTGGAGGTAACGGCCTCGGACGGCATAAATACGGCCGTTCAGACGGTGACCGTGACAGTCGACGACGTAGACCCCGAAAATATCAACTTAGCCGACCTAGACGGAAACAATGGCTTCAGGATCATTGGAGAAGCTGGCGATGCGCTTGGCGGACTCAGCGGCGGTATATCCCGTGT
>CAYULR010000002.1:0-8824 GCA_964445685.1 uncultured Algimonas sp. | reverse complement strand
CGGATATACTTCGCTTGCGTGATATATCCCGTGTCCCAGATGGTCTCGGAGATCTGGACGGCGATGGCTTTGATGACTTTATTTTAGGATCGTCTTCTGCCGATCCGACGACGGGGCAGTCTATGGGAGTCGCGGGCATCCTGTTTGGCACAGATGTCGCACCGGCTGCTACAGTCATGGGTATCCCTACGATTGACTTCCAGGGCCCGACACTGACTATTCAAACGGATCCTACGACAATAACTGCATCAGTAGGTAATTTCACAAAAAATCTTGGCGATATAAACGGAGATGGATTCGACGATTTTGCTATTGTCGACTCGAGCTTTGGGGAAACGTACATCTGGACCGCCGGTGCTGATCAGCTTGTCACTGCAATGGGTACAGCCCGCACTCTTGCAGACCTTTTCGCCAATACAAATAACGGGTTTATTTTCGGGTATGGAGGAAACCGCCCTCAATATTCGGTTGAAACCGTTGGAGATGTAAACGGCGACGGGTTTGATGACTTCATGGTCACAACCACGGCGAATGACATCCTAGTTTACGGTGCAAGTAGCTTTGCGACTACGACGAATGCGAACGGATATGAGGTCTACGACTATTCTGGTTCGGTGAATACGACCGCTAACAACTACGCTGAGTTCTCAGCTAGCCAAGGTGCGATTGGTCTTGAGCATAAAAACATTGGAGACATCAACGGCGATGGATTTGATGACTTTGCCTTGGGTTTCGCTGGAGATGATCTTGTAGGCTTTACAAACAATGGCTCGGCCCGGATCGTCTTTGGGTCCGGAACGGACTTCACCGGAGTTACGGATTTAGACACGAGTTCTGATCTAATCATTCAGGGTGACTCCAATACAGATCGGGTCGGCGTTTCGATTACGAACATCGGCGATTTTAACGGTGATGGCGTTGATGACTTCGCGGTTGGGGCTCATACGGCAGATGATGCGAATGGAGACGTAACAGGTGTAGTCGCCATTTTCTTCGGTAGCGATACGCTGACATCCAGCGGAACACCCGTAACTTTCGCAGACGCCGATATCCTGATTGAAGGTAACGTCGTGAACGGCGAGTTCGGTGAAATACTCGCGGGAGTTGGAGACTTCAACGGTGACGGGCTGGCTGATCTTGCGATCGGCGAGGAACTTGGCGGAACCGTTACCAACTCGACTAGCGACGAAGCTGGTCAGTATTATGTTCTGTACGGAAGTCAGACGCTTACAGGAACAGTAAACGCCGAAGATATCGGTGGTACTGTCGCTGGCGTGACAGGCCTTGGCCAAACGGCTGGTGACAGGGCCGCGACAGTGGCGGATATCGGCGATGTAAACGGTGATGGCTTTGCAGATCTTGCTGTGGGTTCAGCTTTGAATGCAGACGGAGGGGCCAATGCAGGTTCGGTCTATGTTGTCTACGGTGTAGACGGCGGTGGTAGCGCAGTCACTATCGACGAAGTCGGGGGCCCCGCCACGGACGATGCCTATATCGGGTCCTCTACGGTCGATAGTATCGATGTCTCGGAAGGCGATGACTACGTCTCGTCCGGTGCCGGTGACGACTCTATTGGAGTTTACGGTGTATATCAGGACCAGAACCTGAATGGCGCGATGTCGACCACCAACCGATCTGTCTTAGCAGACGGCGGCGGCGGGATTGACACTCTCGTGCTCGGTCGGAGTGCCCCAGGACTAGTCTACTTCAATCTAACCGATAGCACAGAAAGCATCGGCGCTCTGTCGTTCGACCCTTCGCAGATCGAAACCCGTAACATCGAACGGCTCGGTCTAGATGATGCCGCAAGTGTTATCATAGACATCACAACAGTAACGAGCTTGCTAGGTCAGAATATAGATGGGGTTCGGACGCTCGTCATCGATTATGCGGGGTCTGGATCCAACAGTTCCATCTTCATAGCGGACGAAGCTGACTGGTCCGACAATGGCACAACGACTTTCGAAGGAACTCTCTATAACCTGTTTGTGCATAGCCCGACAGGAGCCGAACTATATATCCAAACCGGATCAAATATCGGCATTTTCGGGACATCACTGCAAAACCTGAAGGGGGCTGGTCAGGGCAAAGTTTCCTTCGTCGATGTACCTTTGTTCGAAGAAGAACCGATCGCTGAGCCTGTGGAGGCATCCGACGAGGTTGCGGCTCCAGGCTTAGAAGACGGCCCTTCCTACGGGTTCGACTTGGCGACACAGGATGAGGATGCTCTGCTTATTGGGGTTTCTGAAATGCTCAATGCGCCTGTCGACCTCAAAGACTACTTGCTGGCCAGCAAGGAGATCGGCTTTGAAGATTTGAAGCGCAGTCCAGACGACAGTTCTAAAGCTATCGGCTTTGAGGACTTGCTGCCCAGCCGCGAGGATGAGGAGCAGGATATCGGTTTCGAGGATTTGCGGCCCAGTCGTGAAGACAGTGATGCCGACATTGGCTTCGAAGATCTCCGGCCGAGCCGCGAAGGGTCGGACAAGGATATTGGCTTCGAGGATTTGCTTCTGAGCAGCAAGGATGGAGCTAATGGCTTGACCTCGCATGCGACTCCAGCCGACATCACGTCGGGCGAGACTGCGCTGGGCGAAGCTGATGCTGCGGCTCTCAAGGCGGACCTGTCGGATGTCCAGGACCAGTTTGTACTGGACGCGGTTTTGGCGGGAATGAATGAGACTCCTGTGAGCGCGGTAGAGTTCTCTGTCTCGGGCCAGGAGGCACAGGTTGCAACGTTTGCACTGGAAAATGTCGCCGACGATCTCGTCTACGACGAAATCGGTCACGACTTCGCGTAAGTCAGGCGATTGCATTGGAAGGCCGAGCCCAGGGCTTAGCCTTCCCACTCCTCAACTCATCCGTCGCACTGTCACCCCGCGTGGTGGTTCGAGATGTCCTGTGATCCGAACGGAGGTGCTATATGCCCCGCTCAGTCGATAAGAACGAAGAGACTAAGCCCCGTTCGGTCTTCAAAGGCCTTGGTGGCTATATCGCCACGGCGCTCATTTTCAGTGTGTTCGTGAACCTGCTTCTGCTCGTTTCGCCAATATACATGTTGCAGGTCTATGATCGGATTCTGACATCCGGTTCCGTCGATACGCTCATCTGGATCACGGCGGCGGCTTTGTTCCTGCTGTCGGTCTACGCCGTCGTGGAAGCCGGTCGTCGCCGGGTCTTCGCTTTGGCGGGCGACCATATCGAGACCTCGCTAAACAGCGGAGTCTTTGACGCCTATCTTCGCGGAAACCAGAGGGACGAAGCGATTTCCGAAGACGTCGCCTCGCTCCAGCGCATTCAGGGATTGTTGCAAAGCTCCGGCCTCTCCCCGTTTTTCGACGCCCCGTTTATTCCGGCGTATCTTGGACTGCTCTTCTGGGTTCACCCCGCTCTGGGCCTTGTCGCCACAGCGGGGGCAGGGGTCTTGTTTGCCATCGCGTTGGGAGGGCGGGCTGTCTCCAACGAGGCATATGAGCAGGCCATAAGAGAGGACTCCAACGTCCGGTTCATCGTCGGTGGAATTGCGCGGCAACGGTCGACTGTCGTGGCGATGGGAATGGGAGAGCGATTGCGCGATCACTACCGCGCCGCGAAGTCGCAATCGCTCGCGCGCGGTTTGAAAGCAAGCCAGTTCAGCGGGATGAGCGCGGGCATATCGCGGTCCGTGCGTCAGATGCTGCAGATCGGAATTCTGGGCCTGGGCGGTTATCTCGCCGTCAATCAGCAGGTCTCCGCCGGCGCAATCGTCGCCGGGTCGATCCTGATGGGCCGGGCTCTGGCTCCCATAGACCAGCTGGTCCAGGGCTGGCGCAACATTGTCGGAGCGTCGGAGGCTTGGAAGACGGTGCGTAGCCGACTTCAGCAAGGAGCGGTTCGGGAAACATCGTTCACGGCAGAGCGTCCCGAAGCCCATCTCGAGATCCGCAATCTCACGGTGATGCCGCAGAATTCAGACACGGTGCTTGTTCATCCCTTCAGTGCTGCTTTCGAACCAGGGTCCGTCATTGCGATTTTCGGCCGCAATGGTTGCGGGAAGACCACTCTGTTGGACCATCTGGCCGGCGCCACGGAAGCACCGGCGCAGTCTGACATCCTCTATGGCGGTCAGCCCATCCGAGGTTGGGATGCGACGGACCGCGGGCGGTTTGTCGGCTATCTGCCGCAGGCCATTGATCTTTTGCCTGGAACGGTTGCTCAGAATATCGCGCGCTTCGACCCGAATATGGACCGGGACGCCGTCATCCAGGCGGCTCGGGCTGCGGGAGCGGAGGAAATGATCCTCGGCCTCTCGGAAGGCTACAATACGCAGGTCGATCCACGTCTGCGCGTCTTGTCCGCAGGTCAGGCGCAGCAAATCGGACTGGCACGGGCGCTCTATGGTGAACCGGCTTTTCTCTTCCTGGATGAACCCACATCCAACTTGGATTCAGTCGGAATCGCGGCGTTCTCCAAGCTTTTGGCACACTACCGGGACAGTGGCCGCATCGTGTTCATGTCGACGCATGACATCCGCCTTCTGCGGTTGAGCGATAGCCTGCTCATTCTTCGCAACCAGACAGCGGCGGTGACCGACATCGACGTCCTGCTCAATCAGGAAGTCGCAGCCGTTGGGCCTGCCGCGTCCCGTCGTCAAAGCACAGCGGAAGGAGTCTGATCATGGCTCTATTAAAGGACAAAACCGTCAGGCGGTCGCTGATGTCGTCGGCGATCGCGATCCTCGGCTTCAGCCTGTGGGCTGGGTTCGTCCCGCTGGACGAAGGCTTGGTGGCGCAGGGCCACATTGTGGCCGAGATCGAGACACAGTCCGTGCAACACCTGGAAGGAGGGATCGTCTCCGCCGTTCATATCCGTGAAGGAGACAATGTCACCAAAGACCAGCGCTTGCTGACACTGGAAACCAGCACGGCGAGAGCGGAGTTCCAGGAAGTCGCGAGTAGCCTTGCCTCCAGCGTCGCTCAGGTCGAAACGCTTCGCGCCCTTCTGGACGGGCGCGAGGCGGATTACGGCAAGGTGCCGGAAATTGGTCTGACGCCTGATGAGACCCAGGATCTGATCGACCTGGAGGATCTGAACGCCTTGCTGCGGTCTGGTGATCATAAGGCCCAGATGTCTCAAATCACCGGACAGATCACGGGGCTGCGCCGGACGATCAGAGCGAAGGACCGCGAGCTGCAAGCTCTCAAAGACGCGGAGAAGATTAATGCAGAGGAGGTAGGCCTCTCCGAACGCTTGGTTGCGGCCAACGTCGAGACGGTCGACCGCCTCCGGGCCTTGCAGCGCTCTCTGGTGGATAACAGGTTGCGTCAGCGAACCGTCGAGTCGTCCCTTGTCGAGACGCGCAACCAGATCTCTGATCTGGAAAGCCAAGCCGAGGTCTTGAAGACAAGCTACCGCAAGGCATTGAGCCAGGATTTGAAGGAGACACAGGACCGCGTCGATGCATTGCAGGCGCGTCTGCCAGCCCGTGCCGATGCGCTCCGGCGTTTCGATGTTCTTGCGCCCAGGGCTGGTAAAGTCATCAATCTGGAGAGCAGTACTGTGGGGGGCGTTGTCCGTCCTGGTGACACCATCATGGAGATCGTCCCCAGCGGTGACAGGGTCTTGGGCACGGTCCGGATCCTTCCCAACCAGCGGGCGCAGGTTTTCGAAGGCCTGAAAGTCCGCGCGACATTGACGGCCTATCGTGGTCTGCGGGCTGCCCCTGTGGAAGGAACCGTCGCCGGAGTGAGCGCCGACCTGAAGCAGGATAATGTAACTGGAGAGCGCTACTACGAAGCACGAGTAGAACTCGCAAATGCATCTCTGGAGGCCAAGGGCCTCGACGACGTTACTCCGGGAATGCCGGTCCAAGTTTTCATCTTCTCCGGAAAGTCGCGGACGACTCTGGACTACCTGCTCGCGCCCGTGCGTGACTCTCTCTACAAGGCCGTGCGCGCGTCATGACCCGACTTTTTCTTTCGATCAGTGTGATCGCTGCCAGCTGGGCTCTGTCCGCAGAGACAGCTTCCGCGCAGAGCTTTCCGACGGGTTCAGACGTCCAACCACGCTTAGAGGTAGCGAGCTGCGACAGTGTCTTTTCGTTGATACAAAGCCGAATGGCCGTCGACCCCGAACTCGATGTGGTGGAGTTTCAGATCGAAGAAGCCCAGGCGGAACAAATGGGTGCGGAGCGCCTTTGGCGCCCACGTGTATCGACCTATCTGCGCTCAGGTATCGGGTCGAACGGTCTGGCCGAAACGCAACTTGGAAACCAGATCGGCCTGGAAGGCCGACAAAGAATTTTCGATTTTGGCGACTCCAGACGCAGGAAGCGTTTGGCGCAAGCCGAGGTATCCGTCGCCGAGGCGACACGTTCGCTCGCGGCCGCGCAGATCGCTGAAGATACCGTCGATCTCTATTATGAAATCGTGCGTTCAGACGCTCTCATCGCACTATCCAGTAGCTCGCAGGCCATCCTGTCTGATCGGCTAAGTACATCGGAGGCGTTGCTGCGGGACAGTCTGTCGACACAGTCAGATGTCTATGCTCTGCGTATGGAGCTGCAGACGGAGCAATCCCGCGAAACGTTGAACCGTCTTCAAAAGCGTCAAGCTCAGGAGACACTACGGATCCTTTCGGGTCAGAATGCCTCGGTCTGCCCGACAGATGCAGGCCCTCGCTTTCAAACGCTGGACGAGACGAGTTTGCTTGCCTTGGCCGAGGCGCAGCCATCCGTGATTGCAGCAACGTCTCGGGTCGAAGCGGCGAAGCAGGCCTTAAATGTCGAGCAGAAGACCCGCCTTCCCGTGATCGAACTCGTCGGCCGAAGTGGTTATGCGGGAACCGATTTCGATCAGTGGAACTATGAAGACCGCCTCTCCCTGTCGGTCTCCGTGCCGATCTATGCGGGCGGCCAGCTTGATGCCGCGACGCGGGGATCGAGAGCCCGGCGGTCCCAAGCCCAAGCGAGCATGATGCAGGCCAGACGCGAAGCTCTGGTAGAACTCAGCCTCACACAGCAGAAGATCCTCTCTCTGACAGACCGTTTGCAGATTCTCCGCCAAGCAGTGGGGAACTCCATCCTGGAGCGTGACGCGATCCGGACCAGGATCGACATGAATGCGGGCACGCTTTCGACCTTCTTCGAAGCTCACAGACGTTACGTTGCCTTGGAGCGGGACAGGATCGACACGCAACACGAACTGTCCGTCAGCCAAGCTAAACTGGCGATCCGCTCTCCTGGCGGACCCTTGTCGACTGGATTCTAAATGAGCTGCGAGATTCTGAGTTGACAAATGGATGCTTATCGGACCCGGTAAGTACAGCTATGAAAAGTGACATGGCAGATAGAGTTCCTATGTCGCCCACCGGGCGCCTTCTGATTGTTATGGGCCTCCTCATCACGGGCCTGGCTGTCGTGTCGGGTAGCGCTCTTTGGCTTGCCCTTGCGAATAGAGGACCTGCTCAGGCTGCTTTTCCGGAACCCGTTGCGACCCCGATGATGGGTCGTGCGGAGCGGTTTGAATGCCCCCGGGCGTTGAAGAAGGACATTATCTGGCTTGGCGTTGAGGATGGTTTTGAACGCGCGTCTGAAGAGTTGGCGCGCCCACGGGACGCCATCATGCAGCAAGCCTTCTTCGGTGATGTCTTTTCCGGAAAGAATCTGCGTTACCGGTATCGCGATTTCGATGAACTCGGCGTCGACAGAACGCTCTATGTCAGCGTTTCCCTGCCTCCGCATATCGAACGTGGTTTTGTGATTGGACGGGTCCTTATCGATGACCCGGTGGAGTCGGACTTTATTTCCTTCAGCGATCTGACCAATCCTTTCACTTCGGCCCCCAGCGAGTCTCACACAAAGTTCGTCGCGCCGCTCAACCAAGCTCAACTGGATTTCATCCCTGGAAGTCGCGGCGATCTGGTCCTCATGGATTTCGACATGTTCGTCTCGCGAGCGACGGGTCAGCCCATATCACTGAATCAGTATCTTAAAGATGCTAGCAATCGTGACCCCTCATTGGATACAGCGCTCGATATCACGTTCAGCGACGACACGGCCGTCGACGCAATGGCAATCGTGATGTGTCTGGACAAGCCAGAGCGTGAGGGGACAACCTTCACGGAGATCAAGCTCGACCTCGGAGACGAAAACCTCTCGCTCCTGTCCTGCGGCATGGATGCGAGCCAACGTCCTTGCGATCCTTTCTCCGGAGATACGCTCTGCCGAATGGAATTGCCGGTCGCGTGCTATTCATCATCTGTCCGAACGGACGTGGCTACGCCTGTCCCGAATGGTATCGACCGATTTGCACGATTTCGTGTGGAGGGCCGCGTTCGCCTGAGCCCTGAGGTGAGGGGAGACAGATTTGCGACGCGCGAGGACGTAAACGAGTTCTGCCGCAACGAGTTCGGAGATGACCACCGCATCCTCAGCTTCCACGAGTCTGGCGCACCTGGAATTCTGTCCAATAGCGACATTCCTCCGGGGCAAAGGGCGTGGATCGATGTCCGGGACCAGCCGAACGGGAATTGCTGGAATGCCGGACCCGCTGATCAAGCGGGTGAGCAGACAAGGTTTGGAACGGCCCAGTCGAACATGCCTTCCAAGCAGGGTGGATAAGGCGATGAACGACGTATCGACATACCGGATCGGTATTCTGGAAGACGATCCAGACTTCTGCGCTTACCTGACAGATATCATCAATGCCGAGCCGGGATTTGAGGTCGTTATGGCTGCACAGACCTTGGCGGAAGCGATTGCGTCCACCGTTGCAATGGATCTGTGCTTGGTCGACCTGCAACTGCCGGACGGTACGCTCGTACTAGACCGACACGGAATCGCCCG
>CAYULR010000001.1:36546-38845 GCA_964445685.1 uncultured Algimonas sp. | reverse complement strand
ATGTGCGTCGCGCGCCGCAAGCGCGCTTTGGCACAAACCCCTCAAGGGGAAGGAAGACTGTTGCTCCCCCTTGAGGGGGGAGCTGTCACCGCAGGTGACTGAGGGGGTGCAAATCCATCAAGCCTCGCAAAGCGAGACCACCCCATGAGCGACCCCACCTCCTCCTTTGCAGGCTTCGCCGACCTCCTCGACGACCTCTACTTCACCAACTCCAACCTCGCTAAGGAAGCCATCCTCGCGCAGTTTCTCCGCACGACTCCAGACCCCGACCGGGGCTGGGCGCTCGCGGCCATCGGCGGGACGCTCTCGTTTGATCTATTCAAGCGCAACCTCGTCAAGACGCTGATGGAGGAGCGGATGGACCCGTACCTGTTCCAGCTGTCGCGCCACTATGTCGGGGAAATGAGCGAGACGGTCGCGCTTGCTTGGCCGCAATCGTCCGAACCCGTGCGCCTGAATCGACTGCCGGACCTCCACGAAGTGATCGAGGAGTTCAAGATCCGCGACAAGCAAGGCATCCGCGACTATCTTGTCGTTCTGCTCGACAATATGGCGCCGCACCAGCGCTGGGCTCTGCTGAAGCTCGGCACGCGCGGGCTTCGCATCGGCATGAGCGCGCGCACGGTCAAGAAGACGCTGGCCAACATGAAGGGCGTGGATGTCGGCGTGATCGAGGAGTTGTGGCACGGCATCACGCCGCCCTATGAGGACCTATTCGCCTGGATCGACGGCGACGCCGACATGCCGGACATCAGCGAGGTCCTGACCTATTCGCCCGTCATGCTCAGCCACCCGCTGGACGAGGAGGCGGATCTCTACCGGCTTTCCCCCGACACGCACATTGCGGAATGGAAGTGGGACGGCATCCGGGTCCAGGTCGCGGGCATGAAGGGCGAGGCGCGCATCTATTCGCGCACGGGCGACGACATTTCGCACAGCTTTCCAGACCTCGCCGCGACCGTGAACTGGGACGCAGTGATCGACGGGGAGTTGCTGGTCCGACCGGACGGAGACATTGGGAGCTTCAACGACCTGCAGCAGCGCCTGGGCAAAAAGAAGCCATCCGGCCCGCTGATGAAGCGCCTGCCCGCGCACCTGATCGCCTATGACATTATCGCCCAGGACGGGGTGAGCTTCCGCGACCAGACGCTGGACGAACGGCGCGAACGGCTGGCGGCCTTCATCGAGGCGCGCAACCCGGACCACTATTCGCTCTCAGAGACGCTGGAGTGGAGCACCGTCGACGACCTCGCCGCCCTGCGCGAAGACGCGGCGGCGAGCGAAGGGTTGAAAGAAGGCCTGATGATCAAGCGGCGCGATTCCACCTACGTCGCGGGCCGTCCCAAGCATGCCTGGTACAAGTGGAAGCGAGACCCGTTCCTGCTGGATGCGGTTCTGATGTACGCGCAGCGCGGGACGGGGAAACGGTCGAGCTTCTATTCCGATTACACGTTCGGGCTCTGGAACGAGGAGAACAAGCTCCTGCCCATCGGCAAGGCCTATTTCGGCTTCACGGACGAAGAGCTGAAGCAGCTCGACAAGTGGATCAGGAACCACAAGGTCGCGCGCTTCGGGCCCGTTCAGGAAGTGGACAAGGAACTGGTTTTCGAGGTCGCCTTTGATTCCGCCCACCGCAGCCCACGCCACAAATCCGGCTACGCGCTGCGTTTCCCGCGCATCAACCGCATCCGCTGGGACAAGCCCGCCCTCGAAGCCGACCGGCTGGAGGTGATGGAGACCCTGATCGGGAAATAGAGGTCGCGACGCAAAAGACGCTAGGCGACCATCCTGGCGAGTTCCGCAACCCAGAGGTCCGGCTCCTCGTAAGCCAGCAAATGCCCGGCGCGCGGAACGGTCACGGACGTCGCGTCCATGCCATCCGCCCGCTGGGCCTCTGCAAAGGCCTCCACGGCAGGCGGCGGGAAAGCGTGCTCCTCCGTTCCGACGAAGAAGCGCACCGGCACGTCCAACCCTTGCGTCAGCGCATGCCAGTCCGTGCTGATCAGCTGCACCTCGTTGATGAAGGCGTCGTAGCCCTGGCCGTGCGTGTCCTCGTAGGTTTCGCGGAAGGCATTCACCGTTTCCGGACGGCGGGTGAAGTCGAGGTCCGTCTGGCTTTCGCTCAGATAGTGGCGGATGAATTCCACATCGTAACCCGCATCGACGCGCGACAGGAACGCATGGGCGATGAGACGCCCGACGCGCGGCGTCTCGCGCGCGAGCAGCAGCCGGACTTTCTGGGCGCGCCCTATATGCCGGAGGTGCGGCCCCCGGACGCTGGGCAAAGCCGGGGTCACGG
>CAYULR010000001.1:34932-36536 GCA_964445685.1 uncultured Algimonas sp. | reverse complement strand
GCCATGACACCCGTGATGCGGTCCGGCAGGTGCGTCGCCGCGCCGAATGCGTACATGGTGCTGGTCATCTGTCCCACGACCGGGGCGCGGTCGATCGACAGAGTGTCCATCAGCGTGCGGATTTCCTCGGCCCGGTCCACAAATGCGTCAGGACCCGGAACGGCATTGTAGCTCTGCGCGAAGCCGGGCCGCCACGGCATGACGAGCTTGATGTCGTGGCGCAGCAGCGCGGCGTGCAGGTCGCGTGTCACGGCCCGCCCGCCCAACATGGACGGCAGGTAGATGACCGGCTTGCCCCGTGGCGCGCCCGCCATGCGGTGGTCGATGACGTGGCCGGGCTTCACCGCGACCAGCGTGGCCGGCGTGGACGCGCTGAACGGACCTTCCTTGGTTTCCGCCGTCTCCAGGCTGAACCGCGAAAAGCCCGAGTAGAGGCACGCCAGTTCCGTCTGGGACCGCACACCCATCTTCTTCAGCAGCGCCTTAGTCTGGTTGCGCACGGTGGACAGTTTGCTGCCCCGCGCTTCGGCGACCGAGGACAGCGGCAGGCCCGTCACGATGGCGCGCGTGATCTGCAGCTCGGCCGGGGTCAGCCCCATCATGTCCTGGAACCGGCGGCCAATGTCGGGATACCAGCTGATGTGCAGCGCCGAAAGAAGCCCCACGGGTTCGCCTTTCCAGCCCGTCGTGCGCGACAGCGACATCTTCACCAGCCCCCCATCGTCGACGGAGTAGAGACCGAGAATGGCGATGATCGTGTTTTCGGGTTGCGATTTCAGCCCCGACAGGTGGCCCAGCAAGGTCTTGTAGTGGCCCGGCTCGAAGTGATCGGCCGTGAGCTGCGCCGGGTCGGACAGGCCGAAGAAACTGCAGGCCGCCGGGTTGGCATGCATCACGCCGCCATTCGTGGACAGGGTCAGTGCAGGCTTTATGGACGCGTCGAGCGTGCGGATGGCGCTGGACGCAGACAGTTTGCGGCGGCCTTGCGACTGCAGCATCTCAAGCGCATTTTCGAAGTGCGCGGCGATACCGTCCAGATCCGTGCGGTCGCTCGCGGTCTCCAGCTCCGTGAAGCGTTTCTCCACAATATCCGCCTGATGGGTCTGGAGCGCGTCGAACAGGTCCTCATAGCCTTCCGGACCCATGACGAGGCCGTAGGCCATGCGGATGAGCGCCTCGTTGCTGGGCGCTTCGTCCCGGGCGGATATGGCGGATCTGGAGCGGGCCATCACCGCGGTCTGCTTTGTAGGTACATGGGTCGTGACCCGTCTTGGTGTGTCGATGGGGTCAGGACTGGAGGACGCGCTTCGCGCGGACAATATACCATCTGGGCCATAGAGCCGGTTTTCTGCCCAGAAGAGACTTGTTTTCTGCCCGGCAGGGCCTTGCCGGACATTGCCTGTAGGAGGAAGATGCGGAACGGCCATGGGGTGCGCACGTTGCGCAGGCGAGACCCGCATCTCGCATCACCATGGCGACGGGTTCTGGAAGGGGGCGGACATGCCTGACAAGAGAGACATCGCCGTGATCGGCCTAGGCACGTTCGGCACGGCCGTGGCGCGCGAACTGGCCCGGATGGGCGACCGGGTGACCGGCATCGAGTG
>CAYULR010000001.1:32471-34922 GCA_964445685.1 uncultured Algimonas sp. | reverse complement strand
GACCACGACCCGGCGCGCGTGGCGGCGCTGGACGGGGAGATCGACGCGGTGATGCAGGCCGACGCGACCGATTCCAAGGTCTTGAACCATGCCGGCATTTCGCAGTTCGACGGCGTCATCGTCGCCATTGGCGAAGACATGCAGAGCAGCCTTCTCGCCACGCTGGGCGTCATGAAGGCGGGCTGCACCGACGTTCACGTCAAGGCCCAGACCGAGGAGCACGCCCGCATCCTGTCCGCCATGGGCGTGCGCAACCTGCTGGAGCCCGAACACAGCTTCGCGCTGCACCTGTCGCAGCTGCTGCACAATCCGCACATGACCGACTTCATGAACCTCGGCAACGGCCAGTATGTCTGCGCCATCAACGCGCCCGCCGGAACGGCCTGCGAAACCGTGTCGGACCTGCCGTTGACCAAATACGGGCTGGCCTGCGTGGGGGTCTTCATCGGCGAACGCATTTTGGTCAGCGACCTGCACACGCACAAGCTGGCCATCACGGACAAGCTGCTCCTGGTCGGCCAGCGCGCCGACATCCGCCGCTTCTGTTCCGCCGGGTAGGCCGGAATGCGCCTGTCCATCCCGGCCTGGCTGGTCATCGTCTACGGGGCGTGGATCACGGCCGGAACCGCCCTTTTGAAGCTTCCCTTCGCCTCGACCGAGCCGGTCAGCTGGGTGGATGCGTTCTTCACGGCCGTGTCCGCCGTGACCGTGACCGGTCTGATCGTCGTGGACACGTCGAGCGTCTGGACGATGTTCGGCCAGGGCGTGGTGATGGCGCTGATCCAGTTTGGCGGGCTGGGGTTGATCACCTTCGCCGTCTTCCTGCTGTCGGCCATCGGAGCGCGCATCGATGTGTCCAAGCAGCGCTACCTGGCCGAGGAACTCAACATCGATTCCATGGGCGGGCTGATCCCGTTCGTGAAGCGCATCCTGGGTATCTTCATCGTGGTGGAGCTGCTGGGCATGGGGTTGATCGCGACGCAGTTCGTACCTGAGTTCGGCTGGACGATGGGGCTGTGGCATTCGCTCTTCCATTCCATTTCGGCCTTCAACAATGCAGGTTTCTCGACCTTTCCGGACAGCCTGATGAGTTGGGTCGGCAATCCCGTCATCATCTGGACGATCAGCCTGCAGTTCATCGTCTCTGGCCTCGGCTTTCTGGTGCTGAGCGAGCTTTTCCGCATCCGGCGCTGGCGCGGCCTGTCGCTGCACACGCGCCTGATGGTGATCGGCACGCCGCTGCTGATCGTGACGGGCGTGGGCGGCTACGCGCTTCTGGAATGGACCAACCCGTCGACGCTCGGCGGGCTGGACGGCCTTTGGGCCAAGCTCCAGGCCTCCTGGTTCGAAGGCGTCACACCGCGCACGGCCGGGTTCAACGCGATGGACACGGCAGGGGTGACGGACGCCACGGCGCTGCTGACCATGGTGCTGATGTTCATCGGCGGCGGCGCGACTTCGACGGCGGGCGGCATCAAGGTCACGACCGCCTTCGTTCTTCTGCTGGCGACCATCGCCTTCTTCCGCCGCTCCGGCGTGATCTATGTCCAGAAGAACGAGATCGGGCCGAGCGCAGGGCTGAAGGTCATGGCGCTTCTGTTCGTGGGGCTGATGCTGATCTTCACCGCCCTGTTCGTGCTGGTGCTCAGCCAGGACCTCGACTTCCTCGACGCGGCGTTCGAGGTCTTCTCCGCCTTCGGCACGGTCGGGCTGTCGCGCGGCGCGACAGGAGAGCTCGACACGCTGGGCAAGCTGACGATCTGCGTGGTCATGTTCCTGGGACGGCTGGGCCCGCTGACGCTGGGCTTCCTGCTCGCGACCAAGACGCCGCCGCGCCTGCACTATCCCGAAGGCAAAGTGTATTTGGGCTAGCGGACCCTAGCTTCCCCCTTAGCTTCCAAGAACGCGCGCCAGCACGACGATCAGCACGATCGTGTACACCGCGATCGAGCCGATCACGAGGAAGGTGGACGGGTTACGGCTGAAGGTGGCCGAGGCGATCGACTTCATCTGGTACATCAGGTCGGGCCAGGTGTAGGAGACGAAATCGCCTTGCGTGAAGACGGCCTTGATGCGTCCGTCCGCATCGACGACCGGCAAACGGCGGAACCGTTCATTGGACATGATGCGCAGCCAGTTCAGCATGTCGTCCGTCTCGCGCGCCAGGCGCGGGTTTTCCGTCATGATAGCGGAGAGCGGGGTCGCGTTGGCGTCCAGCCCGCGCGCGACCAGCTTGTTCATGATGTCGCGTTCGGTCACCACGCCGATCACCTTGTCGGCTTCGTCCACCACCATGACCGATCCGTAGTTCAGCTCCGACATGCCGGAGACGGCTTTGGCGACGGTCGTTTCGGGCGTCGCCGTCAAGGGTCTGGGTTTGGTGGCGTATTCGGGCCGGTCCATCAACCGGTTGCCCTTTCGCGGGGCGAGGGGTCCGGCCGGCGGTTCGAC
>CAYULR010000001.1:18582-32461 GCA_964445685.1 uncultured Algimonas sp. | reverse complement strand
GACCTGGTTTCTGACTGATGCCATGTGCGTGTCCTCCAAGACTGCATCCGGCGACGCCGGAGGATCTTGGTGTCCCCACTCACGGGCCGGATTAAACATTTGTTACGAAACGGACCGCCCACGCCTGTTTGCGCGCTTTGACGCAGGCCGGAGGCGCAATGCCGGAAAAGAGTCTTGGAACATCCCGCCCCCCCGTCCCGTTAGTCTCCCGAACCCACCGCGCGCAGCCGTCGCCATGTGCCGCGCGCCCAAACCAAGGAGAGACCCATGGCCATCGAAAATCTGAAGCAACTCTACATCGCCGAGCTGAAGGACCTGTACGACGCGAACGAACAGGCCAACGCCACGACGGAGAAACTGATCCCGGCTGCCTCGTCCGAAGAGCTGAAGTCCGCCCTGAAGCGCTCCATCGAAGGCACGAAGACCGGTAACGAACACATCAAATCGATCCTCGACACCCACGGCGAAGGCGTCGGCAACGTCACCTGCCAGGGCATGAAGGGCCTGACGACCGAAGCCGAAAAGCACGTGCTGAAAGAAGAGTTCGGCGACGACGCCGTCCGCGACGCCATGCTGATCAGCCAGTACCAGCGCATGGCCCACTACGCCATCACCGGCTACGGCACGGTCGAAGCCTTTGCCAAGCGCCTCGGCGATCTGGAATGCGCCCAGAAGCTGGAACAGTGCAAGGAACAGACGATGGAAGGCGACCTCCAGTTCACGAAACTGGCCGAAGGCTCCATCAACGCCGCCGCACAAGCCGCGTAAGGACCGCCTCAGGTCTTTGAAACAGAAAGCCGTCCGGTTCGCGCCGGGCGGCTTTTTTCATGGAGAGGGGCAAAGCCGCATCCGGCAAACTGCAACATGACTGATGCCGCCCCTCCCCGACATATGCGCCTGAGCCGTATGTAGCCTTATGACTGGTGAATCCCTACGCAGCGTGGCACAGCCTTCGCCCATGATCGACGATGCTGGCGAACAGGCGGACTTTGACGAGGCGCGCAACGAAGATGTGGGCCACGATATGGGCCTTTCCGTCGCGCCGCTGGCCGGCGTGGGCGGCGCGCAGATCCCGTGGCAGGCGTTGCGCCTGGACGATGCAGAGAACATGCTCAAGTCGAGCTTCCGCACCATGGCGCTGTTCGAATTCTTCGCCGACGTCAAACGTCCCGCCTCCATCGGGGAGATCGCCGACAATCTGAACATGCCGCAGAGCAGCGCCTCCGCCCTGACCAAATCGCTGCAGGACAGCGGCTATCTCGAACGCGACGTGGAGAGCCGGGCGTTCTACCCCACGCTGCGCCTCTCCTTCCTCGGCGACTGGCTGCTGCGCATGGCGGGCCTGCCGGACGGGTTCGCGGACAATCTGGCACGGCTCTCGGACACGATCGGCGAGACGGTCTTCCTCGCCATGCGCAACGGCATCTACTCCCAGTACATCTACACGCACCACCGGCCCGGTCCCGTGCGCGAGCATGTGGAGACGGGTTCTGTCCGCCCACTCGTCTGTTCCGCGACCGGCTACGCCATGCTGACCGGGGACACGGACGACGATATCGGCAAGCTGGTGCGGCGCACCAAGCACGAGGTCGAGAACGACTTTTGGAAGGAATCCGCCGACGGCGCGGTCGAAGGCGTGCGGGACACGCGTGCGCGCGGCTTCGCTCTCGCTGTGGGGCCCAGCTACACCAGCACGGGCGGCATCGCCGTGCCGCTGCCCTCGCGCGGCGTGCGCCGCCATCTCTGCGTGGGCGTGGGCGGCCCGGCGGACGTCATCGAAGAGCGCGCCACCGATATCGCGCCTGTCCTTCGCGGCTTCGTGGCCGGGCTGCCCCGGTCCATCGAAGACGCGATATTGGGACGCGCCGCCTTGGCGCAGGGGGCCGGCCCCGCCTAGTCGTTTCTCCGAACACAAACTTCGGAGACTCCCATGGCAGACGCCTACATCATCGACGCGGTCCGCACCCCGCGCGGCATCGGCAAAATCGGCAAAGGGTCCCTCGCCCACCTGCACCCGCAGCACCTGTCTGCGACCGTGCTGAAGGCCGTGGCCGAACGCAACGATCTCGACACGGCCAAGGTGGACGACGTGATCTGGGCGACCTCGACGCAAATCGGCAAGCAGGGCACGGACATCGGCCGGATGAGCGCGCTGGCGGCCGGGTACGACGTCAAAGCCTCCGGCATGACGCTGGACCGCTTCTGCGGCTCCGGCATCACGAGCGTCTCGCTCGCCGCGTCGCAGATCATGGCGGGCATGGAAGACTGCGTCATTGCGGGCGGCTGCGAGATGATGAGCTACACCGCGTCCATTGCCGACCCGAAGAAGCCGCCCATGCTCGACGGTGACAATATGGCACTGCGCGAGATGCACCCGCAGACGCAGCAGGGCGTGGCCGCCGACGCCATCGCCAAGCTGGAAGGCATCGACCGCGACGCGCTGGACGAGCTCGCGCTGGTTTCTCAGCAGCGCGCGGCCAAGGCCATCGAGGAAGGTCGGTTCGACAAATCCGTCGTGCCCGTGATGGAAGAGGACGGCGAGACGGTCGCGCTCGACCGCGAGGAGTTCCCGCGTCCCGGCACCACGAAGGAAGGCCTCGGCAACCTCAAGACCGTCTTCTCCATGTGGAAGGACATCCCGGTCGACGAGTCCGGCACGACCTACGGCGCACTCGTCGAGAAGCGCTATCCGGAACTGAAAGGCAATTGGGAGCACTCCCACCATGCGGGCAACAGCTCCGGCGTGGTGGACGGCGCGGCCGCCCTGCTGCTGACCTCCAAGGAGTTCGCCGAAGAGAACGGGCTGAAGCCCCGCGCGCGCATCGTGACCGCCGTGAACATGGGCGACGACCCGACCCTGATGCTGAACGCGCCCGTCCCGGCGGCCAAGAAAGCGCTGGAACGCGCCGGACTGACCAAGGACGACATCGACGTCTGGGAGATCAACGAGGCGTTCGCCGTGGTGGCCGAGAAGTTCATCCGCGATCTCGACCTCGACCGCGAGAAGGTGAACATCAATGGCGGCGCAATGGCGCTGGGCCACCCTATCGGGGCCACCGGATCGATCCTGATCGGCACGGCACTGGACGAGCTGGAACGCTCCGGCGGGAAGTACGGTCTCGTGACTATGTGTGCGGCTGGGGGGATGGCGCCCGCAATAATCATCGAGCGCGTCTAACGACAAAGCCGGGCTCTGGCTCCAAAGCGCGTCACTGACCGCAGGGCGGCGCGCGCAGCGAAGCGAGCACGGGGTTCTGCGGTCACGTCCGCGACTCCAGCGGACTGAGCGGCAGCGAATTAAACTCACCCACCCCGAAGTCCACCAACCCCGCGCCTCCCCGCCATCATCACAAAACTATGAGGCAACGCCTGCTCCCAACAGGCGTTGCCTTTTCCATGACATCTCCAGCGCGTTCAGTTTTCGTCTCCGGCGGGTCCTCCGGCATTGGAAGGGCCTGCGCCGAATTGCTCGGCGCGCGGGGCTGGAACGTGGCGGTCGGCTATCATTCCGGCGACGAGGAAGCACGTGATGTGGTCGAGATCATCGAACGGTTCGGCTCCCGCGCCGTGGCGATCGGGGGTGACCTGTCGCAGGAAAGCGATGTGCGCCGGTCCCTGTCCGAAGCGCAGGACGCGTTCGGCCCCCTGACCGGGTGCGTCATCAATGCAGGCGTCCAGGCCAAGGCCGCCTTTCCCGACATGGAGCTGTCCGATTGGTGCAAGGTGACGAGCCTCGACCTGGACGGATCGTTCCTGCTGGCCCGCGAGTTCGTCCGCCAGCTGCCCGAGCCCGCGGACCGCGAAGGCATTGAGGACAAGCGCCCGCCGCGCGGCTCTATCGTCTTCATGACATCGGTCCACGCCCACATTCCCTGGGCGAACTATGCGAGCTATGCCGCCGCCAAGGGCGGGGTGACGATGTTGATGAAGACGGTCGCGCAGGAAATGGGTGCCGTCGGCGTACGCGCCAACGCCGTCGCGCCCGGCGCGATCAAGACACCGATCAACGAGAATGTCTGGGGCGACGAAGACAGTCTGAAGAAACTTCTGGAGCTGATCCCCGCCGGGCGGCTGGGCATGGCGAACGAGGTGGCGGAAGCGGTGGAATGGCTGTTGGGGGACAAGAGCCACTATGTGACGGGACAGACGCTGACGATCGATGGGGGGATGTCGCTCTATCCGGGGTTCATCGGCAACGGGTAAAACAGCGCGGTTCAATTTTTCATCCGGGGGATGAAAAATAGCGCTGGCTTTACCCGTTGTGGAGCCGCCCGCAGGGCGTCGTTGTCGTTGCCACGGTTTTACCGGGGATTGGGCTCCACTTCTTCTTCGCTCATCCCCGCGAAGGCGGAGATCCAGTCGGGGACTTCGGCGAAGAAGAGGAACGAGACCCGGGTGTCCGTGACGTGGCTGACAGTACATCCTCTCCCACCTCTGCACCCTCATGCCTCCACTGGATTCCCGCATGCGCGGGAATGAGCGAAGGATGAGAGGCAGTATTTCTCTTCACACCGCTCAGGCCGGCCCTTCGCGTTGGTCAGTCCACTGGACTGACCTTTGGCTATGACGGCTTGTCCATCTCCTGACGGTTCGGACTGGAATGGGCTTTCGAGGAGAGTTCCCCTTCGCGTCCTTTGGGGACGCGCCGCTGTCGCGGAGGTTTGCGACGATCCGCTTCGCGGCTCTTAGACCCCTCACGGGGACGCAAACCTATGGGGCCAGATTATGGGCGGGTGACGGCCCCACGTGACCCGTGGCCGCTTAAAAATCCTCGTGAACCTCAGTTTGAGGTGGGTGCCGGAAGTAACCGGACCACGGTCCGGACAGAGCCAGCTCCCTAAGGATACAGTAAGGTCCGGTGGATTAGTGCCGCTCACGCAGCCCGCAGGAACCGTCGAGAGGGTATGTGGGACGCGAGGGGGCGGAGCGCAAGCGGCAATGCGTCCCAGACGGTGCGGCGCGTTAGCCCTTGGTCCCGTCCGAGAGGCGTTCGGCCAGCCGTTCCACGCGCTTGGCGGCATCGAGGAGGCTTTCCACCGCATCGGCTTCGGACTTGGCGCGCGCGCTTTCGGCATCTTCCATCTTGCGGACCGTCTCGCCCAGCCGGGCTTCGACCTGCGCGTCCACGTTCGCCGTGGGGTCTTCCATTTCGTCGAGCAGGGTGATGCCCGCCATGACGAGCAGGCGGATGTCGCCGATCTGGCCGAACTGCGCGGCCATCTGCTGCACCCTTTCATCGAGCTTGCGGCCCAGCCGTTCCAGCCGTTCCTCTTCGCCGTCCTCGCAGCCCAGTCCGTAGGCGCGGCCGTTGATGTTCAGACTGACCTTGCCCATCGCCTAGGCCTCCCCGCCTGCCGGTCCGGCGAGCGCGTCGCGCAGCGTCTCGATCGTGCGGTCCAGTTCCTCGCGCGTCTGGCGGGAGAGTTCCGAGAATTCCTCTTCGCGCTTCCGACGGGCTTCGAGCGCATCGTCCAGACGCGCGGCGAGCTTGGTGCGGTCCTCCTGCAGCGCCTCGGCTTCGCGGGCCTGGCGTTCCAGACCGCCCAGTCGGCCGATGACGGGGTCGAGCGCGGTTTCCAGCGCTCCGAGCGCATCGCCGAGCGCGCGCGCCGCGGTGGCCAGGTCGGCGGTCTTTTCGGGGCCGTCGTTCATGTCAGCGCTGTCATTCATCCGGTCGGGCGAAGCTCCTCTGCCTGACCCCTGAATGACGCAAGAAAACCCAGTCGCCAAGGGGGTTTTCGCCATTATTTTAAGGGCTTGTTGTTGCTCTTGGCGTATCGGTCGCGTAACCGCACTCGCGATTTCGACCCTTCCAAAGCAGACCGGGGCGCGCTGTTCGTCCCGGCTTCCGGCAGACAGATCCGGCCCTCCAAACGAGCTTCCGCCATGACCCTCAAGATCGCCATCAACGGCTTTGGCCGCATCGGTCGGCTCGTAGCCCGCGCCCTGCACGAATACGACATCGACGACATCGAACTCGTCCTGATCAACTCGCCCGGCAAGATCGAGACCTCCGCCCATCTGCTGCGCTACGACTCCGTGCACGGGCGTTTCGGAGCCACGGTCGAAGAAGGACCCGACTGGATCGACTTCGGACGCGGCCGCGTGGCGATGACGCATGAACGCGACCCGGCGAAAGTACCGTGGGGCATGGCCGACCTCGTCATGGAGTGCACGGGCCTGTTCCGGTCGCGCGAACGCTGCGCGCCTCACTTCGAAGGCGGCGCCAAGGCCGTGCTGATTTCAGCTCCCGGCGACGATGTGGACCAGACGATCGTCTACGGCGTGAACCACGAACTGCTGGGAAAAGACGACACGCTTGTTTCCTGCGCGTCCTGCACGACCAACTGCCTTGCCCCCATCGCCAAGGTCATCCTCGACGCGGTCGGCATCAAGCGCGGCTTCATGACGACGGTGCACAGCTACACGCAGGACCAGCGCATCCTGGATAATAGCCACAAGGACCTCTACCGCGCGCGCGCCGCCGGGCTGAACATGATCCCGACCTCGACCGGCGCGGCCAAGGCCGTCGGCAAGGTCATCCCGGAATTGGAAGGCCGCCTCGCGGGCGCCGCCGTGCGGGTGCCTACTGCCAACGTCTCCATGATCGACCTGGCTTTCCAGCCGGAAATGAAGACCACCGCCGAAGAGCTCAACGCCGCGATGAAAGCCGCCGTGCAGGGTCCGATGCGCGGCATCATCTGCTATTCGGAGAACGCGCTGGTGAGTTCAGACCTCAACCACGACCCGCACAGTGCGACCTATGCGTCGCTACTGACCAAGTCGATGGACGGAGACCTCGTGAAGGTCATTGCCTGGTACGACAATGAATGGGGTTTCGCGAACCGCATGATCGACGTCTCGCGCGTCATGGGCCAGCGGATTGGGCTGACGTAATGGATATCCGGCGTCTCGAAGAGGCTGACCTTGCGGGCAAGACCGCGCTGGTCCGCGTGGATTTCAACCTGCCCCGTGGCGAGGACGGCTCGATCAGCGACGATACGCGCCTGCAAAGCGCGCTGCCGACGATCCGAAAGCTGAGGGAAGCAGGCGCAGGCGTCGTGCTGCTCGCCCATTACGGCCGTCCCAAGGGCGAACCCGATCCGGCCCTGTCGCTGGAATTCGTCGCCCAACCGCTCTCGGATGCGCTGAATGCACCTGTGCGCTTCGCCTCTGACCTGTCTGACGTGGGCCAAGTGAATGCGGGAGGCGTCGTGCTACTGGAGAACACACGCTTCCACGCAGGCGAAACGAAGAACGATGCTGAGCTTTCCAAGCAGTTCGCCGCGCTGGGCGACCTGTTCGTCATGGACGCCTTCTCCGCCGCGCACCGCGCGCATAGCTCCTCTGCCGGGATCACGGATCATCTGCCGACCTATGCCGGGCTCGCCATGGAGCGCGAACTCGACCATCTCGCCCAAGCGCTGGAACATCCCGAAACGCCTGTCATGGCCGTTGTCGGCGGGGCGAAAGTCTCCACCAAGATCGACCTGCTGGAAAACCTGGTGCGCAAGCTCGACCGCCTCGCCATTGGCGGCGGCATGGCCAACACTTTCCTGCTCGCCAAGGGCTTTGACGTCGGCAAATCGCTGGCCGAGCCGGACCTGATCGGGAAGGCGACGGATATTCTGAAGGCCGCCGCGCGCGAAGGCTGCGAGATCATCCTGCCCGTCGACGTCGTGACCGCGACCGAGTTCAAGGCGGGCGCGGACACGCAAGTCCGCGCGCGAGACAGCGTCCAGTCCGACGAGATGATCCTCGATGTGGGTCCCGAAACCGTGACCGACCTTCTCGACGCCATGGACAAGAGCAACACGCTGATATGGAACGGACCGCTGGGTGCGTTCGAGACGCCGCCCTTCGACACTTCGACCATCGAGGCCGCGCAGTACGCCGCAAAGCTCTGCCGCGCGGGCAAGGTCGTGGCGGTCGCGGGCGGCGGTGACACGGTCGCGGCCCTTCATGCCGCCGGGGTCGCGGACGACTTCACCTTCGTGTCCACCGCGGGCGGGGCCTTCCTGGAATGGATGGAAGGCAAGACCCTGCCCGGCGTCGACATCGTCACAAGAAAAGCTTCAGGATAGATCCCATGAAACCAGCCGTAAAACCTGCAGACGCCAAGATGGATGCCATGGTCGCCGTGGCCGAAGCCATGGTCGTGCCCGGCAAGGGCATCCTCGCCGCAGACGAATCCACGGGAACGATCGGCAAGCGCCTGGCTTCCATCGATACGGAAAACACCGAACCCAACCGCCGCGACTGGCGCGACATGCTGTTCCGCACGCGCCCGGCGATGGACGACCACATCAGCGGCGTCATCCTGTTCGACGAGACGCTGCGCCAGTCCGCGGCCGACGGCACGTCCATGGTGGACCTGATCAAGGCGACCGGCGCCATTCCCGGCATCAAGGTCGACAAGGGCATCACCCCGTTGGCGGGCCGTCCGGGCGAGACGATCACGCAGGGGCTGGACGGGCTCCGCGAACGTCTGGCGGAATATTACGAGCTGGGCGCGCGCTTTGCGAAATGGCGCGCCGTCATCGAGATCAGCCACCCGGATGTCACGGTCGGCCGCACCCCTTCCGAGGGCGGTATCAAGGCCAACACACACGCGCTGGGCCGTTACGCCGCGCTCTGCCAGGAAGCGGGCATCGTGCCGATCGTGGAGCCCGAAGTGCTGATGGGCGGCGCGCATTCCGTGGAGCGCTGCCACGAAGTGACGGAGCGCGCCCTGCACTCGCTGTTCACCGAACTGTACGAACAGGGCGTGGCGCTGGAAGCCACCGTGCTGAAGCCCAACATGGTCGTGGCGGGCAAGCAGTGCGCCGAGCAGCCGACGCGCGAAGAGATCGCAGAGCGCACCATCAAGGTCCTGAAAGACACGGTGCCGAGCGCCGTTCCGGGCATCGCCTTCCTGTCTGGCGGGCAGGAAAACGAGGAAGCCACGCGCAACCTCGACATGATGAACAAGACCGGCGGCTTCCCGTGGAAGCTGACCTACTCGTTCGGCCGGGCGCTGCAGCAATCCGCGCTCTTCGCCTGGGCGGGCAAGGCAGAGAACTACGACGCCGCGCAAGCCGCCTTCGCCCACCGCGCCCGCATGAACGGCCTGGCTTCGAAGGGCGAATGGTCGCCGGACCTGGATGCCGAAGTCGACGCCTGATCTGATCATCGACGTCGCCCAGCGGGTCCAAGGCTGGCCCGGCGTCGGTGCCCTCATCCGTCCGGCCGTGCTGAGCGCGCTGGAGGAGGTTGAGGAGCCGAACCTCGGCGAGCTGTCGGTCGTCTTGTCGGATGATGCGCAGGTGCGCGCGCTCAACCGCGACTACCGCAACAAGGACACCCCGACCAACGTGCTGTCCTTTCCGATGCCCACAGGCTCCGGCCTGATGGGCGATGTCGTGTTTGCGCGCGAAACTCTGGAGCGCGAAGCGGCCGAGCAGAACAAGTCGTTCGAGGCGCACTTCACCCATTTGCTGGTCCACGGCGTGTTGCACCTTCAGGGCTTCGACCATCTGGACGACGCGTCCGCCGAGGATATGGAGGCGCGCGAGGTCCGGGCGCTCACGCGGCTGTCGATTGACAATCCGTACGGGCCGGATAATCGCTAGGTCGCCATGAACCCCGACCCTTCTTCGGACCCGCTCTCCGCAGCGCGTCCGTCATCCAAGCGCCCTTCCCTTCTGTCCAAGGTCTTCCGCCGCCGGGCGGCCGAACTGGCGTCCGATCCCGAAAACTCTTCGCCGACCGACAAGGCGCAGGCGCGCGAGCGCATGATGGACGCGGCCGACCGCTTCCACCTCCTGCGTGTGGATGATGTCATGGTTCCGCGCGCCGATATCGTGGCCGTGGAAAAGACCGCAACCCTGAAGGAATTGACGAAGGCGTTCCGCGAGGCAGGCCATTCCCGACTGCCCGTCTTCGAGGACACGCTCGATAACCCGATCGCCATGGTCCACATCAAGGACCTGCTGCCCTACCTCATGCTCGACGCGCGCGGGCGCACGGCCAAGACCTACCCCGACCGGAAGGTCATCCGCACGATCAAACGGTCCGTGCTGTTCGTCCCGCCCTCCATGCTGGCCCAGGACCTGCTGCGGCGCATGCAGGCCCGGCGCATCCACATGGCCATCGTCGTCGACGAATATGGCGGCACGGACGGGCTGGTCACGATCGAGGACCTGATCGAACCGATTGTCGGCGATATCGAGGACGAACATGACGAGCTGGACGACGCGCTGAAACGCGTGACGCTGGAAGGCGGCCAGATCTGCTGGGATGCGGATGCCCGCATGAGCATCGATGATTTCGAGGACGCGATCGGACGCGACTTCGCCACGATTGACGAAGAAGAGGAAGTCGACACGCTCGGCGGCCTGGTCTTCACGCTGGCAGGCCGTGTTCCTGAACGCGGCGAAATCATCGTCCACCCGGAAGGGGTGGAGATGGAAGTCATCGATGCCGACCCGCGCCGCGTCAAACGCCTGCGCGTGACCCTGCCAGACGCCAAGCGCGCCCCTGTGCCGGCTCCGGTCCCGCCGGCGTCCGATACGCCCAGCGCTGCCTCCTGAGGATCGCAGGCCCCGTCATGACACGCGACTGGACGGCACGGCGCTGGGACGGGTCCGGCTGGGCTCACAGGCTGGCCGTTGTCGCGACGGGCGCCGTGGCCGCGCTCGGTTTCGCGCCCTACCATTTCTGGGGTCTCACGCTTCTGTCCCTGGCTCTTCTGTTCGTGCGGCTGGTCGGCGTCTCCACATGGGAGCGGCCGGGACGGGCGGGCTTCGGGACGGGCTTGCTGTTCGGGCTGGGCTGGTTCTCAGCGAGTTGTTTCTGGATTGCGTCCGCCTTCATCGAACGCGGCCCCGAATTCATTCCGATGATCCCGCCGCTCGTCGGAGGGCTGGCCGTTCTCCTGTCTCTGTTCTGGGGCGTCGCGGGGGGCCTCACGGCGCGCCTGTCAGAACGCGGAGCCGGTCCGGCTCTGATCACCTTCGTCGCCGCCTTCGGCTTGGCGGAGCTCGCGCGCGGACACGTGCTGTCGGGCTTTCCGTGGAATCTGGCGGCCTACGCCGTGGAACCGGGCAGCCCGCTCAGCCAGACGGCGCATTGGACGGGGGTCTACGGGCTGACGTCGATCCTCTATCTCGCCGCCGCCGGAATCGGTCTGGCCTGGGTCTCGCGCAAGCTTGCCCCTGCCCTTGCCTCCGTGCTGTACCTTGCCGGTCTTTGGGGGCTTGGTGCGGTGCGATTGGCATCCGCTTCGACCGATGTGGAGCCGGGCGTGGTCCTGCGCCTTGTCGCCGTGCCTTTCCGCCAGTCCGAAAAACTGAACCGGGACACGGCCGCGCGCATCACGGATGCACATGTCGCGCAGAGCGTGGCCCCCGGTCTGGACCGCGTCACCCACCTGGTCTGGCCAGAGGGCGCGGTGAACGGGCTGGCCACGGAGGATGAAGGCTTTCTGCGGTTCGTAGGCCTGAACCTGGCTGCGGCCGATCCCGACACGCCGCCCGTCTGGTTGATGAACTCCCTCCGCCGCGACTTCCGCAACGATGCGAACGGTGTGTCCCGGCCCGTCTATTTCAACAGCTCCGTCGCCGTGACGTTCGACGAGGCCGGAAACCCGGCCATCGCCACGTCCAATGACAAAAGGAAACTGGTCCCGTTCGGCGAATTCATCCCGGGAGGCGAACTGGTTGAGCGCTTCGGTGCGCAACTGGTCTCCACCGCGCTGGCCTCCATCACGCCTGCCCCGGAAAAGCGGGTCTCCAACTTTCCGGGCCTGCCACCCATCTCCCCGCAGATCTGCTACGAAGTCATTTTCCCGGGCCTGACACCGCATGGCGACCCCGCGCCGCAAGCCATCCTGAACCAGAGCAACGATGCCTGGTTCGGCGCGACGGTTGGCCCGGCCCAACATGCTGCCATCGCCCGGTACCGCGCCATCGAGGAAGGGCTTCCCCTGATCCGGTCGGCGGCGAACGGAATCAGCGGCGTCTTCGACCCCTACGGCCGGGCGGAGCGCGTCTTGGACGGGAAAACGGCCACTTTCATGGACGAATTGCTTCCAAAAGCCCTGGGTCCGTCCATTCCCTTGCGCATCATCAACGCAGGGTTGAGCTTGATTAATCTAATTTTGCTTTTAGTAGCAGGGTCCTGGGCGACATCCGCGCGACGCGCGACACGGGGCGTAGGGTATAAAGAAGGAAAATTGAGGTCTGGCAGCCCATAGGGCGAACCACCAATCCAGCCTTGGAAACAATCATGACAAATACAAGCAAACACGCACCGCGTTCGGCCAACCCGGTCGACGTCCATGTCGGTGCCCGCATCCGTCTTCGCCGTCAGGTGATGAAGATGAGCCAGGAACGCCTGGGCGACCAGCTCGGCGTGACCTTCCAGCAGGTCCAGAAGTATGAGCGCGGCACGAACCGCGTGGGGGCATCGCGCCTTTGGCGTCTGTCCCAGGTCCTGGACGTACCCGTCGGGTTCTTCTTCGATGGCCTGACCAACGAGATCGAAGCGGGCGAGTTTTCCGACAACGACCAGATGCCGATCGTCTACGACTTCATCAACAGCTCCGACGGCGTTGCCCTGGCCAAGGCCGTGTCCCACATCGACAACAAGGATGTGCGCCGTCAGGTCCTGGAACTGGCCCGCAGCCTGGCCCGCGCCAGCAAGGGCGAGACCTAGACGACCGTCTCGCCCTATTGCCGTGACGCAGCGCCGCCTCTAGGGCGCGCGTCATGAGCTTCGATCCGGATCAGAACCGTTTCCGTACCTTTGGCCGCGCCAAGGGACGGACCCTTTCGCCTGCGCAAGCCTCGCTGATGGAAGAGCATTGGCCGCGCCTGGAGATAGGCCCCGGCGACGCGCTGCCCCCGGCCCCGCGCTGGCTGGAAATCGGGTACGGAACCGGCACGCACTTGCTGCATCTCGCCCGCACCCATCCCGATGTGTCCATTATCGGCGCGGAGCCTTTCCTGAACGGCACGGCCAAGGCCGTAAAGGGCATTGTCGACGAGGGGCTGGAGAATGTGCGGCTGTTCCGCGGCGACGTGCGCGAGATGATGGCGCAAATGCCCGACGCCTGCCTGTCGCGCGTCTTCATCCTGTTCCCGGATCCGTGGCCCAAGTCGCGCCACAATAAGCGCCGCCTGATCCGCACGGCCTTCATCGAGGAGTTGCACCGCATCGTGGAGCCGGGCGGGCGGCTGCTCTTCGCGTCCGACATTCCGCACTATGTCGACTGGGCGCTGGAGCGCTTCCGCGCGCACGAACGCCGCGAAGGCGGTGGCTTCCGCTGGATCGACAGCGACGCGACGCAGCCTCCCGAAGGCTGGCCTGGCACCAAGTACGAAGCCAAGGCCCGCCGCGAAGGCCGGACACCGCGCTGGTTCGAGTTCGAACGCAGCGCCTAGGAATAGTCCCGCGCACCGAACAGCGCGCTGCCCACCCGCACATGGGTGGCGCCGAAGGCCACGGCCGTCCCGAAGTCCGCGCTCATGCCCATGGAGAGCTCCGCCAGACCGTGAGCCCTGGCCAAGCGTTCCATCCGCGCGAAATGCGGCGCGGCCGGCTCGTCCGCCGGCGGGATGCACATGAGCCCGGTCGGCTCCAGATCATATTCCACGCGCAACCGGTCGAGGAACGCCCCCAGACCGTCGGGATCGATCCCCGCCTTTTGCGGCTCCCGGCCGATATTCACCTGAACCATCAGGCGCGGCATCCGGCCCGTCGCTTCCGCCCCTTTCAACAGGGCGCGCGCTAGCTTTTCGCGGTCCAGCGTCTGGACGACATCGAACAGCTCGCACGCATCCTTCGCCTTGTTGGTCTGCAACGGTCCGATGAGGTGCAGATCAATGCCCTCATATGC
>CAYULR010000001.1:0-18572 GCA_964445685.1 uncultured Algimonas sp. | reverse complement strand
CGGGCCGATCAAGTGCAACTCCAACCCCTTGCGGTGGTCGGCGAACCGTTCGCCCCAGCGGCCCTGCGCTTCCTGGACACGGTTTTCCCCGAACACGGTCTGGCCCGCCTCCAGTGCGGCTTCGATGCGCTCGTCGGGCTGGACCTTGGACACGGCTATAAGGGATGGGACGGCCGCCGAGGCTTTCGCGGCCGAACTCCGCAGCGATGTCAGGATTTCGGTGCGCTTGGCGGCTATGGTAGAGGTCTCGGACATGGCCGCGCCTTACGAGACAGACGAACGACTGCAAAGCCCGCTTTCGCTGAGACGGGCGGCGTCGCACTTTTCCGGCTCGCGCCTCGCGCCGCTGGTGCTGTTCAGCGATCCAAAGCGCACGCCGGACCTGCTCGCTCTGGCGAAACGCTTGCCGCCGGGATCCGCCCTGATCTACCGCCACTTCGGAAAGCCGGGACTGGAAGGAGCGCTGCGGGAGGCGACGCAGGCGCGCGGCGTTCAGTTCCTGATCGGCGCGGACCCGGAGCTCGCCATGGCCTGCGCGGCGGACGGCGTTCATTTTCCGCGCGCAGCCTCCAGCGAAGACTTGCGTCACTGGCGTGACAGGCGGCCCGACTGGATAGTGTCCACGGCGGCGGCCAAGCCGGGCCCGGATCAACGCGACCTGAAGGGCGTGGACGCGCTGTTCATATCCAGTGTGTTCGCGTCCCGGAGCCCGTCCGCCGGAACGCCTATCGGGCCGGAGGCGTTGAGAGAGCGGACCCGGACCGCGCCCTGCCCGGTTTTCGCACTGGGCGGTATCGCGCCCACAACCGTCCGGTCGCTTATCGGGACCGGAATTGCAGGGTTCGGCGCGATCGGCGCGCTGGCCGAGGAATTGAGAGCAGACCCCATGACGCAAACAACGCAAACCGCTTCGCCCATCGAGGCCCGTCCCGGCGGGCATGTCACGATTTCCAAGGAGGAGGGCGGCGAAATGATCGTCTTCACCGCCGATGTGGCTGGATCCTCCGCCACGGGTGAATTGACGTTGCGCCGTGTCGCGGACGGGGTGTGGAACGCCAACCATACGGGCGTGCCGGGCGAGATTGGCGGGCGCGGTGTGGGCAAGGCGTTGGTCCAGGCCATGACGGAAGATGCACGCCTGTCGGGTTACCGCGTCGTTCCGGGTTGCCCGTTCGTGGCCAAACTGTTCGAACGCTATCCCGACTGGGCCAAAGGCGTCGCGGCGTAGCCTGTCGCCTAGAAGGTGAAACCGCCTTCGATGAAGATCGAGGTCGACTTCTCATTGTCCAGCGTCGCGAGCCCGCCCACGTCGCGGATCGTCTTGCGGTCGGCATGTTGCACGCCCGTGCTGATACGGATCCGGTCGTTGATGTCGTAGGAGACGCCGCCCACGATCTGGTCGCTTTTCAGGCCGACGAGATCGTCCACCGCCTGGCCGTAACCCACGGTGAAGCCGAGCTTGGAGGGCTGCCACGTCAGGCCGACATCGTAGCTTTCATAGTCGCCGTTCACGACGGCCTGGTTGCTCTTCAGCCAGGAACCGCCGAGCGTCCAGCTGTTCAAAGTGAATTCCAGACCCGCGCCAATGGCTTCGAGATCGCGCAAGCCCACGAGGCCGGAGCTTTCCGTGCCGCGCGCATAGGTCGCCGTCGCTTCGACGCCGACCCCGGGGCCGAACGTCCGGTCGAGCGCAATGCCTGCTTCCACGATGTCCTGGACGTCCGGGGCGACGACATTGGGGATGTCGTTCAGATCGACGCAGTAATCCACGCCGCATCCGCGCGCGTCGGGCGCGTAGGATACGCCGACCTGCACGCCAACGCCGACCTGGTCGCCCAGAAGGCGCGGCGAGGTGTAGGTGATCTTCTCCGCAAATCCGGACGCATCGTTGAGCGTCTTGACCGCGTCGAGCCCGGTATAGTCCACGGGTGAATTGCTGGCGCCTACATTCAGGAGCGTCGGCGCCCCGAGGCTGAACAGGAAGGCCGCCCCGTCGTCGCGGCCGACCGTGACGTCGCCGTATGCGGAGCGCAGGAAGACATGCGCGGATTCCAGGGCAATCTGTTCGTCCTTCGCCACGTCGGGGCCGAAGGTGTAGAATTGGCTGGTGTGACCGCGCACCGATGCCGGGACGATGGAACCGGGCACGGTGAAGGTCGGGCAGCCGAACGTGGTCGGCGGGCAATCGGGAAGACGACGGGTGAAACCCTTGCGGCCCTCATCATATTGCGCGCGAACCTGTCCATGGACGCCCCACTCCAGTCCGCCTTGCGTGACGGAGGAAATTTCGACTTCGAGATCGGCATCGCCGATGAAGGCTTCTTCCCAACCATTGCGGTCGCGTCCGGCGACACCGGCGCGCACGGCCCCTCGGATCAGGGTCGACAGGGCGTTCAGTCCGACCCGGCTCATGAAACCGCGACGGGCGGGCGGAGCACTTGGATAGGCGGTGTTCGGGTTGGCGTAATCAGGCGGGGCGGAGGCTCCGCCAGACGGGTAAGGCGATCCCTGAGGTTGATTCTGAGGAGATGTCTGGGCTTGGCCGTAGGTCTGCGCGCTGTAACCGAAATCGCCTGCCGTTGGATTGTTAGACGCTGCCGCGCCCCAATCCCCGCCAGCATAGGCCTGTGGCGGAGCTCCCCATGGCGTGGGGGCAGGACCGCGGCGCTGCAGCTCGTGCACCGTCAGGTCAGCCTCATTGTCGATGCTGTTGCGCGCGTAGATCTCGTTGGACGGAGGGTTGTTGACGGACGCTCTGGGCGGGCTGCCGTAACGCGGCGCGGACGGGGCCGCACCGTAGCTGCCGGAGGGGACTGAGCGCGTTTGTGACTGGGCTTGATATTGGGCCTGATATTCGGACTGGGGCTGCACTGCCGACCGGCTCGGCGACTGGTAGACGTAACCGTCGGTCGGAACTGCATTGCTGCCGCTCGTATAGACCGTTCTCGTTTCCGTCGGAGCGCTCGCGCCAAGAGGCGGGGACGACAGAGGTGGGGAAGAGAGGGGCGGGGATGACAAGGGCGGCGAGGAGAGGGCAGGCGCGGCCGCCTGGCTCGTCACGCTCGCAGCAGGAGCGGCGGGCGAAGCGGCAACGGGCGGAACGGACCGTGTCGGGGCCGGCTGAACGGGCGCGACCTGTCCTGGCGGCGGAGCGGCGGCTGTGTTGCCGTCGAGCGAGCGCGTGCGCAGACGCAGTCCCGAGGAGGCCGTCGCCGGACGGGCCGGAGCGGATGTAGGTGTCGCGGCCGGAGCCGTGGTCCCCGCCTGGGGAAGCTCCCACGCATTGACCTTCTTCTTGTTGGCGAACGGACTGCTGCTCTGTGCGGACGCCACGACCGTGGCCCCCATGGCGAGCAGGATGGTCGGACCAACGGCATAGGCCAATCGGCGGCGCAAGGTCTCGCGGCGGTCCCGGCGTGCCTGGAGGCGGGCTTCGGCCCGGTTTTCCGTAAGGTGACGGTCCATCAAAGGGCTGTAGGCACCGGGACGGATCGTGCTGGCGCGGGCGGCTTTGCTGAACATGGCCGCTCCTTGAAGAAAGACGGGACTGGTTGGTGTCTACCCGGAACGCCGTAACGGTCCGGACTTGCGTCTCGCGTTGCACGGCGTGCCCTAAGATATCGTTAACGCTGCGTTTACCCCTTCGAAAAGCGGAACCCGTGTTGGGTTTGCATGACGCAACTTTATGAATCGCGGCCTTTCGCCCGACACGGGCGGATGGCATAAGGCGGCCGAACAGCGATACTGGGCCTTCGTCCAGGTCGGCCACACGAAAGCGGTCTTCGAAAGTCCACAACGTTATGTCTTCACCCGTCTCCCTCGCGAAACTCTCGCTTTGCGCCCTTGCCGCCTTCGGCCTGTCATCCTGCGGAACGCTGGGCGGCGGAGGGGCCGACAAGGACCGCGCCGCGACCATCGCTCCGGCCAACGGCGTGAACAGCTTCTTGTGGCGCGCCTCGCTCGAGACGCTGAACTTCCTGCCACTGCAGCAGGTCGACCCCTATGGCGGCGTGATCATCACAGACTGGTTCGCCGATCCCGAAGCCCCGGGCGAGCGCCTGCGCACCACCACCTACATCCTCGACCAGAACCTGCGTGCCGACGCGCTGAAGGTCAGCGTCTTCCGCCAGACCATGGGCGCCAATGGCTGGGCGGATGCTCCGGTCGATGCCGACACGGCGCGCGACCTCGAGGATGCCATCCTGACTCGGGCCCGCCAGCTCTACATCGCGACGGTCGACAACGCGTAAGGGTTGAACAAGGGGGTTCGGGTCGCCTTTGACGTAAGGGGCCCGACATATGTGGAACGACGCAACGCGAACGGTCCTGTTCGAGTTGGAATCCTGTGAAACCGAGCGGCAGGCCTTCGAGGCGCTGATCCGCTACGCCGGTGCCGTAGGCGCGGACCTTCTCAGCTACCACCATGTCGAGCCGGCCAAACCGGGGCGTGAGCCCGTCGCGGGCGAATTCACCCTTGTCGCGCACGGTTTCCCCGACCCGTGGGTGCAGCGTTACGAAGCCTCCGACTACCGCCGTATCGATCCCATCACGGCCTTCGCCGCCTATCAGACCCGGCCGGTGCTCTGGTCGGATATTCCCAGACGGGTGCGGCTGAGCGAAGACCAGAAAGCCTATATTGCGGATCTCTACAGTTGGCTGTCGCCCGGGGACGGTCTCGCCGTTCCCCTATTCGGCCCCTCGGGACGGCACGGCTATGGCGGCATTGGCTGGCGTCAGCGCACGGATGCGTGGGACGCGGTGAAAATCCGCGCCGTTCAGAGCATTTTCGAGAGTTTCCACCTGCGGATCTGCGAGCTCCGCCTCGCGACGATGGAAGTGTCCTCCAAGCTTTCGCCGCGGCAGCTCGACATCCTGCAGGCCATGGCGCGCAACACACCGGACGCCTTGATATCGGAACAGATGGACATGCGCCTGGACGCGCTGCGGATCGAGGTCTCGCGCCTGCTGCGGGCCCTCGGCGTTCTCGACCGGCCCAGCGCGCTTTTGAGGGCGCAGGCGCTGGGACTTCTGGAAAAGGTCTAGATCGGCTGGACGATCGCCAGCACCACGATGACGATGGTGACGATGGCGGGGACTTCGTTGATGCGGCGGAAGAACTTTTCGGACTTCGGGCGGCCTCCGCCCAGGAACGCCTTGCGGGTCTTGGCGAGAAATCCGTGATAGGCGATCAGGCCGAAGGCCAGGGCGACCTTGATCCAGATGGAGACGGGGTGCGGGATCATGAACAGCATGACCAGACCCAGGACGAAAGCCACGATCATGGCCGGGTTCATGATGATGCGGAGCAGCTTGGCTTCGGCTTCTTCCATCTTGGCTTCGAGCTCCCCGCCGACTTCCGCGACCGAGTGGTAGACGAAGAGGCGCGGCAGGTAGAGCAGACCGGCCATCCAGAAGATGACCGCCGTCAGGTGGAACGCCTTGATCCAGAGATAGAGCATCAGCTTGCCTTTCGGATGCGGTTCAGCACGGCGTGGACATCGTCGATCTTCACGTCGGGCGTGACGCCGTGGCCGAGGTTGAAGATGTGCGGCCCGCCGCGACCGTCCTCGATCACGCGGTCCACGGCCCGCATCAGGGCGGAACCCCCCGTTCTCAGCGCCAGCGGATCGAGATTGCCCTGAACGCACATGCCCTCCGGGATGGTCGCGCGGAAGTCGTCCAGCGGCACGTCGGTCCCGGCGGCAATGGCGGAAATGTCCGTTTCGTGCGCGTAGCGGACCGCGTTCAGCCCTGCGCCGCGCGGAAAGCCGATGATCGGCACATCCACGCCCGCGGCGCGCACCTTCGCGACCATGTCCGCCGTGGGTTTCAGCACGAGCCGTTCGAACAGATCAGGCGACAGACCTTCCGCCCAGCTTTCGAAGATTTTCAGCACTTGCGCGCCAGCCTGCGCCTGCCGGATCAGATAGTCCGCACTGCTCTGGACGAGCGCGTCAAGGAGTGCGGCCATGGCGTCGGGTTGTTCGTAGGCGAAGCGCTTGGCCTGCTCCTTATTGGGCGTGCCGCGCCCTTCCAGCATGTATGTCGCGACCGTCCAGGCCCCGCCGCAGAACCCGATCAGCGTGGTTTCCGGATGATCCGCATCCAGGGCCGTCCGGACCTTCCGGACCGTTTCGTAAACGGCGGATACGCGGTCGGCCGCCCCGTCGACCGTCAGCGCCGCGATCCCGTCCGCATCGATGGGATCGAGCGTCGGCCCCACGCCTTTGACGAATTCCACCCGGCGGCCGAGACCGATGGGAATGAGCAGGATGTCCGCGAACAGGATGGCGGCATCCATGCCGTAGCGGCGGATGGGCTGCAGCGTCACTTCCGCTGCCTTGTCGGGCGAAAAGCAGAAATCGATGAAGTCCTTGGCGGTGGCCCGGACCTCCAGATATTCCGGAAGGTGACGCCCGGCCTGGCGCATCATCCAGACGGGGATGGGCTCGACGCGTTCGCCCCGCAGGGCTCTGAGGATCGGTGTGTCGGGTCGGTTCAGGAACTGGCTCATCTTGGTTGGCTTCCTAACCGAATTGTCCGAGCCGCGCCCCCTCCCTTTCAACTTATTTTTTAAAGAAGAGGAGGTAGTAGAGCCTGTGGAATTGGGGACGGTCTTAAGGTTTCGGTAAGAGGTCTTAACGGGACCCCTCCAGCGTGTGAATGGGTTCATCCCGCGCTAACCCTTCCACACGGGCGGCGTTGCAAAGCGAAACAGCTTTGTAAACGAGGGCTTAAGGTCGGGACAGTTTTGTGGACGATCGGCGTATGACGGATTTCGTCCCCAGTCTTACCGGGATTACGGGTTAACGGGTCCGGCCTTGGGACGAAAACCGGAGTCGTTTCGATTCCATTCCCGATTCGAGTCCCCCTCATCCCCATCGGGTCTCACATCTGTGGACAGAGGCGGACAAAGGGCGCTAGAGCCAGGGTCGATCCTGAACGAAAGGCATGTCCACACCCCACCGTCATGCCCGAACGCAATCCCAATATTTCCACCTGTTTCCACGTTCACCTCGTCAGCGATTCGACCGGGGAAACGCTGGTCGCCATGATGAAGGCGTCGACGGCGCAGTTCCGCAACGCCACCGCGCTGGAGCATCTCCACGCGCTGGTCCGCTCGGACGCCCAGATGACGCGCACGCTCGACGCCATCGAACACAAGCCGGGCGTGGTGATCTACACGCTGGTCGATGTGGAGAAACGCAAGCGGCTCGAAGAGTTCTGCGACCGGCTGCAGATCCCGCACGTCTCCATCCTCGATGCGACGCTCGCCATGATGGGGCGCTATTTGGGCGTGACGACCTCCGCGGAGGTCGGTGCGCAGCGCACGCTGGACGAGGCCTATTACGACCGCATCAGCGCGCTCGATTTCGCCATGGCTCATGACGATGGGCAACAGATGGACGGTCTGGTCGATGCCGATATCGTCCTTCTGGGGATTTCGCGCACGTCCAAGACGCCGACATCGATCTACCTCGCCAACCGGGGCTTCAAGACGGGCAATATCCCGCTTGTGCCGCTGGGCGGCGAAGGCCTGCACCTGCCAGCCATCATCGACAAGCTGGAGACACCGCTCGTCGTGGGTCTCGTCGCGTCACCCGACCGCATCGTGGAAATTCGGGCCAACCGGGTGAAGGGTCTTACGGCACGCCGCGGCGGCACGGACCGCACGGACTATACCGACCAGACATCTGTTCGCGACGAAATCCGTGAGGCCAAGCGGGCCTTCGCCAAGCGCGGCTATCCGGTCATCGACGTGTCGCGCCGTTCCATCGAGGAGACGGCCGCGCAGATCATCAACCTCTACAAGCTGCACCGCCCCGAACAGGCGGCCAAACGGAGCCTTCTGTGAGTTTCACCCAAAGTCCGCTCATCCTGGCCTCCGGCTCGGCCATCCGGCGCGAAATCATGGAAGGCGCGGGACTGGAGTTCGAGGTCGTCGTCAAACCGGTCGACGAGGCGGCGATCAAGGCCGCCATGCTGGCCGACGGAGCGCGGCCCCGCGACATTGCCGACGCACTGGCCGAAGCCAAGGCGCTGCGCGTCTCCCGCCAGCAACCGGGTCTCGTCATCGGGGCGGACCAGGTCATGGTGATGAACGGGACCCTGTTCGACAAGCCGACTTCGGTGGACCAGGCGCGCGAGCGGCTGAAGGCGATGCGGGGTCAGCGCCACGAGCTGGTCGGCTCGGTTGTCGTGGCACGGGACGGCGCGCCCGTCTGGCGGCATGTCTCGGAGACGAAACTCTGGATGCGCGACTTCTCCGACGGTTTCCTGGACGACTATCTGGCGCGCGAAGGCGATCTCGTGACCAAGAGTGTCGGGGCCTACCGCTTCGAAGGCCCGGGCGCCCATCTGTTCGAGCGGGTCGAGGGCGATTTCTTCTCCATTCTGGGACTGAGCCTTCTGCCCCTTCTCCAATATTTGCGCGATTGCGGAGCCGTGACGGCGTGAACGTCCAAGAGCCCCAAGGTCACGCTTTTGCCGGATTCCGGGGCCAGTCGGTCCTATGAGTGCGCCTATTCCCAAACTGGCCGGTGTCTGCGGCTGGCCGATCCATCATTCCCTGTCGCCCTTGCTGCACAGCCATTGGCTGCGCCAGCTGGGCATTCGCGGGGCGTATGTTCCGTTCATGGTGAAACCCTGGGAGGCCGTGTGGGCGTTCCGGACCCTGCCGCGCACGACTATTTCCGGTCTGAACGTCACTCTTCCCCTCAAGGGTTCGGCCTTCAAGGCCGCAGACGAGACAACGGACGCCGCACAGCGGATCGGCGCCGCCAACTGCCTCTATATGCGCGGGGGCAAACTGGTCGCCCACAACACGGACATGGAAGGGTTCGCCGCACCCCTGCGGGCGAAGCGCGAGGCGGCGTCGCTCTACGAATCCACGGCCCTGGTTGTCGGGGCGGGCGGTGCCTCGCGTGCGGTGATCGCGGCCTTGCTCGAACTCGGCGTGCCCGAAATCGTCATCGTCAACCGCACGGACGAGAAGGCTGAAGATCTCGTTGCCCAGGTCGGCCTTCCGTCCTTCTACGCTTTGCCGTGGGAGAAGCGCGACCTGGCCGTGAAGCGTGCAGACCTGATCGTGAATGCGTCCAGCGCAGGGATGAGCGGCTATCCGGCGCTCGATCTGTCCCTTGCGTCGGCGCGCACGAACTGTCTGGTATATGATCTGATCTATACGCCGGAGTGGACGCCTTTGTTGAGCGAGGCGCGCGACCGCGGTCTTGAGACCTTGGGCGGCCTCGACATGTTGATCGCTCAAGCCCGACCCTCGTTCGAGCTTTTCTTCGGCCAACCCGCCCCCACCGATGCCACGGCAAACACGCTTTTGCGGCGCGCGCTTGCCACGGGAGAGCGGTGATGAAGACGATTGGGCTTACGGGTTCCATCGGCATGGGGAAATCCACCACAGCGGCGATGTTCGCGGAATTCGGCGTCCCGGTCTTCGATGCCGACGCGGCCGTCCATGCCCTTTATGCGCCGGATGGGCGCGCCGTGCCCCTGATCCGGGCCGTTTTCCCGGATGCCGTCACTGAAACGGGCGGTGTGGACCGAGGACGCTTGGGCGAGCATATGCGGTCCGACCCTTTCAATCTCGAAGTCCTGAGCAGTTTCATCCATCCCTGGGTCGGGGAAATGCGCGCAGACTTCATCGAGACAGCCCAAGCCCAGGGCACCGAGGCGGTCCTGTTCGACGTCCCGCTGCTGTTCGAGACGGGCGGCGATGCGCGCGTGGACGCGACTGTCGTGGTCAGCGCCCCTGCCGCCGTCCAGCGTGAACGGGTCTTGGCGCGCCCTGGCATGACGGAAGAGCTGTTCGAGACGCTTTTGTCGAGACAGATGCCGGACGAAGAGAAACGCGCGCGGGCGGACTATGTCATCGACACGTCGCAGGGGCTCGAGGCCGCGCGCATCCGGGTCGGCGAAATATTGCGGGACATCCTGCACGCGGGCTGAGGTTTCTCCACAGACCCTTCGCATTTGTCCATCTGGTCATGCGGGGCCGCGACCCTTAGTTTCAAGACATGAGCGGTCTGCGCGAAATCGTCTTCGATACGGAAACCACGGGCTTTGACAGCCAGGGCGCGGACCGGATCACGGAGCTGGGCTGCATCGAGTTGATCGACTGGCTGCCCACCGGAGAGCAGTTCCACGCCTTCCTGGACCCGGAACGCGAAGTTCCGGACAAGGTGGTTGAGATCACCGGCCTGACCACGAGCTTTCTGCGTGGAAAGCCGAAATTCGCCGAACGGGTCGACGATTTCCTGGACTTCGTGGGGGACGCCCCGCTCGTCGCGCACAATGCCAAGTTCGATATGGGGTTCATCAATGCGGAGCTGCGGCGCATCGGCCGGGATCCCATCCCCGAACGCCGTTTCATCGATACGCTCGCCATGGCGAATGCGGCCTTTCCGGGCAGTCCGGCGTCGCTCGACGCACTCTGCAAACGTTTCGACATCAGCCTGTCGGCGCGTGACAAGCACGGCGCCATCATCGACTCGGAACTTCTGGCCCGCGTCTATCTCGAACTGCGCGGGGGCCGGGAGCGCACACTGGGCCTCGATGTGGGGATGGAGACCGAGGCGGTCGTCACGAGAAAGAAGACCGGGGCACCCGAGCGGCCGAACCGGCTTCCCCCGCTCCTCTCGGACGAGGAGAAAGCCGCACATGAGGCCTTCATTGCGAAGATCGGCGGATCGGACCTTTGGGACCGGGTTCACCGCCGCATGGAAGGCCGCAGATAGGCGGCTGTCTACATCAGACCCAGACGTGACAGCAGCGCTTCCATGTGGTCTAAGTCTTTGTACTTAAACCTTATTTCACCACCCCGGCCCTTGTGACGGATATCCGCGCCGTAGCCGATCGTATCCTGGATGCGTTGTTCCAGCGCTGTGATGTCGGCAGGCTTGACCGCCTTCTCCTTGCGCGCGGTTTCCGGCGCGCGTTCGGCCTTCACCCAGCTCTCAGAATCCCGCACCGACAGGCCATCGCGCAGGATGGCTTCGGCCAAAGCATCCGGATCGTCTGCCGCCAACAAAGCCCGCGCATGGCCGGCCGTGATGGACCCATCCAGCAGCAACTCCCGTCCGCGTTCGGTCAATCCGGTCAGGCGCACCGTATTGGCGACATGCACGCGGCTTTTGCCGATCGTCGTTGCGATCTCGCTTTGTGTCCGTCCGAACTCGCTGATGAGCTGCTCGTAGGCGAGGGCTTCTTCAAGAGGGTTCAGATCCGCGCGCTGCACGTTCTCGATCACGCCGATTTCCAGAACATCGCGATCAGACAATTCCCGCACGATGATCGGGACAGACGTCAAGCCCGCCTTGACGGCCGCCCGCCAGCGGCGTTCCCCCGCAACGATCTGGTAGTCCGCATCGGTGCCGGCTTGGTCGGACGCTGGAATAGGCCGGACGAGGATAGGCTGGAGAACGCCTTTTTGCTGGATGGATGCAATGAGGTCGTCCAGCTGAGACCGGTTGAAGACACGCCGTGGCTGCGCGTTGTTTCTGACGATGCGAGAAATTGCGACGTTCCGGACACCGGGCTTCGGATTTGCGTCTGTTTCGACAGAGTCCGCCGCCACACTGTTTGCTTCGGCGACAGGCGTATCCTGTTCGGTCTCCATCATCCCGGAGTCGTTCATCAGGGCCGAGAGACCCCGGCCCAATCCTTTCTTGCGGCTCATTGCGTGCTCCTTGTCTTTCGGGTTGGGCGGCTACTGGATGCGCGACGCATGTTTGCGGAGAATTTCGCGCGCCAGCCGCCGATAGGATTTCGCCCCCTGGCTTGTCGGTTCGTAGGTCGTCACGGGCTCGGCAAAGCTGGGGGCTTCCGCAATACGGACGTTACGCGGAATGACCGTGTCGAACACGGCCCGGCCCAAATGGCGGCGCACATCGTCGGCAACCTGTTCCGACAGTCGGTTGCGCTTGTCGTGCATGGTCAGCAACACACCATCGACCGCGAGCTTCGGGTTCAGGCTTTCTTTCGCCATCTCCACAGTCTTCAGTAATTGCGACAATCCTTCGAGCGCGAAGAACTCGCACTGGAGAGGAACGATGATGGACCGCGCCGTTGCCAGCGCATTCAAAGTGAGAAGGTTCAGAGATGGGGGGCAGTCGATGAGGATGTAGTCGAACTCACCCGACGCCTGGCTCACCGCGTCTTTCAGGATTCGTGTCCGACCTTCTGCCGCGCCGATTTCGATCTCCGCCGCGGAGAGGTCCGGATGGCTGGGAAGGATATAGAGACCCCGGACTTGGGTCGGCTGGACGGCTTCGTTGACCGACGTGCCGTCTGTCATGACCGTGTAGGATGAAAGCTTTCGGTTATCTCGGGCAATGCCCAGTCCCGTCGATGCATTTCCCTGCGGGTCCATGTCGATCAACAGAACGCGCTGTTCCAGTTCCGCGAGCGCTGCAGACAGGTTGATGGCCGTTGTGGTTTTCCCCACACCGCCTTTCTGATTGACGATCGCCATGATGCGCTTGGGCGTCATTGTCTGCCTGTCTGTAAATCCTAGAGTTAATGTCTCATGCCAACTTGTCGGCCCATGTACGAGACTGTTTCACGTGAAACATCAGCTGCGCTGGAGATTATCCACGACAACAATGACACCACCTTCCGTAGACTGGCTCGGATGCTTTTCGAACGAAAACGACCAGTCTCCGACCGCATCCAGCTCGTCACTGATAGTTTCCCCCTTAAGCAATACGAGTTTACCAGACGGCTTGAGGTGCCTGAACGCAAGAGGGAGCAATCGTTCCATCGGTGCAAAAGCCCGACAGGTTATGATGTCGGCCTCTAGCGGCTCGATGTCTTCGATCCTTTCAGCATGGATCACAGCATTCACCTGTGTTTCACGTGAAACAGTCTTGAGGAAGTTCGCCTTCTTGCCGACTGACTCAATAAGATGAACCGTCTGGCCCGACCTGGTTTGCTTCGCCTCGAACGCTATCGCCATGGCCGGGAATCCTCCGCCTGACCCAAAATCAACGATCGTATCGGCTTCAGTTTGGATAAAGGGTAGGATTTGCGCGGAGTCCAGCGCGTGCCGGTTCCAGAAATCCCCTAGCGTGGATGGAGCTACGAGGTTGATGCTCTTGTTCCACTTCCGCAGCAGACGTTCCCATGTGCGGTAGTCGTTCAAGCTCTCAGGATGGATCGGTGCAAGGCGTGCGAATTCTTCCGGTGTCATGAATGTCAGGCCGCGCGCTTGCGGACATGGGCCAGCACCGCCATCAGGGCACCCGGTGTGACGCCTTCCAAACGAGACGCCTGCCCCAGTGTTGCAGGCCGTGCGCGTTCCAGCTTTTCCCGGACCTCATTGGAGAGACCGCCAATAGTCGCGTAGTCCAAAGTGTCCGGAAGCCTTAATCCCTCGTCCCGACGGAAGGCGTCGATGTCAGCCTTCTGCCGCTCCAGGTATCCAGCATAGGTCGCATGAATTTCTGCAAACTCCTTTGCGCGGTCCGAGAGGTTTTCAAGCTCTGGAAAGACCGGAAGGAGATCACCCATGGAGATAGACGGATAGGCCAGAAGGTCTTTCACGCTTCGCGGTTGCCCATCTTGGTTGATCGACAAACCCGCGGTCTTCAGCTCGGATGGTGTCTTGGAGAGTGTCGATATGAGTTGCTCAGTCTCTGCAAACTCGGACTGTTTCACGTGAAACATTCTACTGCGGTCATCGGAAACCATGCCAAGGTCATTGGCCAGAGGCGTAAGACGCATATCGGCATTATCCGCCCTTAGATGGAGACGATACTCCGCCCGGCTGGTGAACATGCGGTACGGCTCCGTCACGCCTTTCGTCACAAGATCATCGATCATTACACCAATATAGGCATCGCTCCGGTCCAGGATGAGCGGCTCGTGGCCTTGGGTGGAAAGCGCGGCGTTCGCTCCAGCAATCAGCCCCTGTGCCGCGGCTTCTTCGTATCCCGTTGTGCCGTTGATCTGTCCCGCCAGGTAAAGCCCCGGCATTGCCTTAGTCTCCAAAGTCGCACGGAGCTCGCGAGGATCGACATAGTCGTACTCGATCGCATAGCCGTAACGGCGCACGCGAACATCTTCGAGCCCACGGATCGTGCGCAGGAAGGCATCCTGAATGTCAACGGGCAGTGAGGAGCTGACCCCGTTCGGATAGACCGTATCGCCGTCCGGGTTTCCAGGCAGGCCTTCGGGTTCCAGGAATATCTGGTGCCGGTCGCGGTCGGCGAAGCGCTTGCCGGAAATGCCACCCCCATAAACCGCCGACTTTTCGATATTGTCCGCGATGACAGCGTGGGTCCGGGCATTGGTATGCGTTATGGCACAAGCGATCTGCGGCACCGTGATCCGGTCGGTCATGAAGCTGAACGGTACAGGCTCTTCATCGGCTTGCTGCAGGTCGAGCGAGTCCCAGTCGATAGAGCTTTTCTCGAGCCGGGCCGGAGTTCCGGTCTTCAGACGTCCCATGCGAAGACCCAGACCGTAGAGACGCTCCGACAAGCCTTCCGACGGTGCTTCGCCCCAGCGGCCAGCCGGGGTGAGTTCCGTCCCAACATGGATGATGCCCTTCAGGAACGTCCCTGTTGTCAGAACGACGCGCCCGGCATGGTACTCCCGGCCTGCTTCCGTCACGACACCGCTCACACGTCCGGCATCGACCAGGATGTCGTGAACGGCGCCTTCTTCGATCCGAAGATTGTCCTGCGAGGACATCTCCGCCTGCATGGCGGTCTTGTAGAGATAGCGGTCGCTCTGCGTGCGCGGCCCGCGCACGGCCGGACCCTTGGAGCGGTTCAGGAGCCGGAACTGGATGCCCGATGCGTCGGCCACACGTCCCATGACACCCCCCAGCGCATCGATTTCCCGCACAAGGTGGCCCTTGCCGAGCCCGCCAATCGCCGGATTGCAACTCATTTCGCCGATCGTGTCGGCGCGATGCGTCAGAAGCAGGGTCTTCGCGCCCAGCCGGGCAGAGGCATGCGCCGCGTCGCAGCCCGCATGTCCGCCGCCAATCACGATGACATCATACTGTTCCATGCGCCGCCATATAGGGCTGCGCGCGTGAGAGGGAAAGCGTTGGGGTGAGTTGCCCTATTCCGGGGCGAGGAGTACGACCGAAAATAAATTGTCCGTATCGCTGAAACGCTCGACCACCCGGAAGCCTGCCGCCTGGCAGAGCTCCGCCATCCGCCTATCGCTGAACTTGCGGGAATTCTCCGTATGGATCGTCTCATCCGGGCTGAACCGAATGCGCGTCGATCCAATCGTCACCGTCTGGGCTCTCGTGGAGACAAGGTGCATTTCGACCCGCGAGTCCACCTCGTTCCAGCGTGCTTCGTGGCGGAAGGCGGACAGGTCGAAATCGCTTCCGATCTCGCGGTTGGCGTGGGCAAGCAGGTTCAGGTTGAATTCCGCCGTCACCCCAGCCGCATCGTCGTAAGCCGGAAGCAGCTGTGACAGGGGCTTCACCCGGTCATACCCCAGGATGAAAAGTCCGTCGCGACCCACCAGGCCTGCAGCCGAGGTCAGAAACCGCGCAATCTCTTCATCGGACAAATTGCCGATGGTGGAGCCGGGAAAGAACCCGCAACGCCGCGCACCGTCTTCGACGTCGGGAAGCGAGATGTCCGATAGAAAATCCCCCACGACCGGAGAGACGCGCAGGTCGGGATAATCGGAGCGCAACCGTTCCGCCGTCTGCAGCAGGAATGCTTCGGACACGTCGATCGGTACGTAAGCCCGCAGAGTGTGCGCGGCATCAAGCAGGAGCCGGGTCTTCACCGATGCACCGGCTCCGTACTCGATCAGAACCACTCCCTCACCCATATGCTTTGCCAACGTCGATGCAATGTCGGTCAGGATCTGCGTTTCCGTGCGGGTCAGGTAGTATTCCGGAAGCTGGGTGATCGCCTCGAACAAGGCTGAGCCCTGCTCGTCATAGAGCCACCGGCAAGGCAAGGTTTTCTGCTCGCCTTCGGGTACGGACAGGCCAGCCAGAACATCGCGCAGGAATGCGCCGCGTGTCGGAGTTTCCGTCATAAGATCCTAGAGGTCGCGGGCGAGGCGCAGGCCGCTGAACTGCCAGCGTTTGTCGGGATGGAAGAAGTTCCGGTAGCTGGCGCGGACATGCCCGTCCGGCGTTGCGCACGACCCGCCCCGTAGCACGCGCTGCCCGCTCATGAACTTGCCATTATACTCGCCCACTGCGCCAGCAGCCGGACGGTAGCCCGGATAGGGGAGAAAGGCGCTCGCCGTCCATTCCCAGACATCGCCGAAGAGGTTCGGTGTCGCGGTTTGCGGAACGGGCCGGAGTTGCCCAGTGCCCATCATGTTTCCCGTGAAACCAAAGCCGCGCGCAGCATGCTCCCACTCCGTTTCCAGAGGCAGCCGCGCCCCGTCGCACCCTTCCAGGTGAGCCGACGCCCAGCTGGCAAAGGCATCCGCTTCGAAAAAGCTGACATGGGTGACCGGGGCATGCGGATCGACGGGCTGCAGGCCGTGCAGGGTCATGGAGAGCCAATCCGCGCCGGACTTCTCCCAATAGAGCGGCGCGTTCCAATCCTGCGCTCGCCGGACGGCCCAGCCATCGGACAGCCAGAAGGACGGATCGTCATATCCGCCTGCCTCCATGAACTGCATCCACTGGGCATTCGTCACGGCACGGTCGGCCAGTGCGAACGGCCGCAGCAGAACATCATGCGCCGGCCCTTCGCAGTCGAAAGCGAAACCCTGCCCGTCATGTCCGATGGTGACGATTCCGGGATCAGGATGGTCGGTCCACTGGGTGCGGAGCGGGTCGAAACCAGCCACGGGCACGGGCTGCCTGTCTGCATAAGCGGGCCGGAGCGGATTTCGCGAAAAGAGATGGAGCAGGTCGGTCAGCAACAATTCCTGGTGCTGCTGTTCATGGGCAAGGCCGAGCTCGAGCAGAGCCCGACCTTCTATGTCCATAGCGCCGATCGCAGCCCGCATCCGCGCATCCACATCCTGCCGGTATTCCAGCACATAGGACAAGGTCGGCCGCGTCAGAAGTCCGCGCTCCGGTCGGGCATGCCGTGCGCCGATTGCATCATAGTAGGAGTTGAACAGAAAGGCGAAAGCGGGATCGAAGCGCTGCGTCCCGCCCAGATGGCCGCAGAGGATGAATTCCTCGAAGAACCAGCTCGTATGGGCGAGATGCCACTTGGCTGGGCTCGCATCGGGCATGGACTGCACCGTGCAATCCGCATCCGACAGACCCTCGACCAGGGAAACAGACTGGTTGCGAATGTCCGTGTAGGCCTGCGCCAAGTCCGGACAGGAACCGGTGCCGTCTTCGACTGTCCCGTGTTCGATCGTGTCAGCGCCGGCATCCATGAACCGCGTGTCTAAGAGACGGCTCGCCAAAGGCAATGGCGCAGAGGGAATTGTGAAGGCGTTATTTCCCGACGCAAAACTGGCTGAAGATCCGGTCGAAGACTTCCTCGATATCGCTGCGGCCCGCCAGCTCGTCCAAGGCCCGAAGGGCGGACCGGATGTCTTCTCCCGACAGCTCGGGCGCGATTCCCAGATGCTCCCGCGCGGAATTCGCGCCGCTCAATGCGCGCCGCACGCAATCCGCATGGCGGCTGCGCGTCAGCCCTCCGGGCTCACCGCCCGTAAAGCGGTCCCGGACGATGGCTTCGAGCTTTTGCAGCAAACCGTCGAGGCCAAATCCCTCTAAAGCATTGATTTCTATATCGGAATTAGGTGTCTCTCTAACGTTGTCCAGAACGACATCCCCCTCCTGGATGAACGCTGGCACCTCGTCAGACCCTCGCCGCAGCAGGATGCGCAGATGCGCATCCTCGGCCCGGGCCACGGCCCGCCGGACCCCTTCGGCTTCGATCACGTCCTTTGTTTCACGAAGACCCGCCGTGTCGCTCAGCGTAACGGGAATACCCGCCAGCACCATGCGCGCTTCGACGATGTCGCGCGTCGTTCCGGCTTGCGGGGAGGTGATGGCCACGTCGCGTCCGACCAGCTGGTTCAGCAAGGTCGACTTGCCGGCATTGGGCGCGCCGACGATGGCGATCTCCACCCCGTCGCGAACGGCCTGCCCGCGCGCGGCCCGGGCCAGCGCGGTCTCCATGCCTTCCACCACGCGGTCGAGCGGAGCCCGCGCGGCATGCGAGAGCGCATCGGGCACGTCGCCTTCATCCGCGAAGTCGATTTCGCCCTCGATCTGCGCGAGCGCGTCGAGCAGGCCTTCGCGCCAGCCCTCATACGTGTCGCGCAGACTGCCTTCCATCTGGCGGAGAGCTTGCCGTCTCTGCGCGGCGCCTTGCGCGTCGATCAGGTCGGCCAACCCTTCCGCCTCGGTCAGGTCCATGCGGCCATTCTCCACGGCGCGGCGGGTGAACTCCCCGGCGCGGGCCTGGCGCAGGCCGAGCGACAACAGCGCGTCGCTCACGCCCTCGATGACAGCGAAAGACCCGTGACACTGCAGCTCCACCACATCTTCGCCGGTGAAGCTGTTGGGGGCGGGAAACCAGAGGACGAGCGCTTCGTCCATGCGTTCGCCGTCACGGGACAGGTCGCGCAGCGCGGCGCGGCGC